>DASUJJ010000307.1:0-3337 GCA_036279335.1 Dyella sp. | reverse complement strand
GACCGCCGTGCAGCCGTGCTCGCGCACCGCCTCGTCGACGAGTTCGGCGTTGATGTCGGTCACGTACACCTTGGCGCCGTGCTCGCGCAGCAGCTTGATGAACTCCATGCCGACGTGGCCGGCGCCCTGCACGGCGTAGCTGTACTTGCCCACGTCCTCGTTGCCGTGCTTGAACTGCAGCGCGGCCATCAGGCCCTGCAGCGTGCCGAACGCGGTGAACGGCGACGGATCGCCCGAGCCGCCGTGCACCTGGTGCACGCCGGTGACGTACTCGGTTTCGCGGAACACGTATTCCATGTCGTTGACGTCGATGCCGACGTCCTCGGCGGTGATGTAGCGCCCGCCCAGCGAGTTGACGAAGCGGCCGAACGCGCGGAACAGCGCCTCGGACTTGTCCTTGCTCGGGTCGCCGATGATCACCGCCTTGCCGCCGCCCAGGTTGAGGCCGGCCACGGCGTTCTTGTAGGTCATGCCGCGCGACAGGCGCAGCACGTCGTTCACCGCTTCGGCCTCGGTCTTGTACGGCCACATGCGCAGGCCGCCCAGCGCGGGGCCGAGCACCGTGTTGTGGATCGCGACGATGGCCTTCAGGCCGGCGTCCTTGTTCTGGCAGAACACGACTTCTTCGTGGTCCGTCTGGGCGATGGTTTCAAAGATCATGCGAACGGTGACTCCATGTTGGACGGCGCCCGGGGATGGCGGCCGCCTGGGATGGGGCGGTGCCGCAGTGCGCGGCGCGCTCCGGTGGAAAGGATGCGACGGTTGGAAAATCAAAGCCCCAGCACAGGCTGGGGCTCGGTTCGGGTTTGGGGCCGGCAGTTTAGTACGTCGTCCAGGCGCTTGCTGGTGCGGCGCAGCAAGCGCTCGCGCGCCTCACCATCGACGCCAGTGGCCGCGCTCAAGGCGCCAGTGGTGGCCGTGGTGGAGCCGGTGCCCCGGCCCATGGCGGTGGCCCGGACGCGCCCGCACCCAATAGCCGCCCACCCATACGTGACCATGGGCATGCGGCTCCCAGCGCCAGTAGCCCGGCGCCCAGAGAAAGCCGCGCCGCGGTGGCGGCACCCGCACGTAGCGCGGAAGGGGTGGCGGCACGCCGACGGCAAAGCCGACCGAAACGTGTTCGGCGCGGGCGGGTGGGGCGAGGCACGTGCCGGCTGCGGCAAGCATTCCCAGCGCAGCGACCGTCGCGAGCTTGCGGGTGGTCGAGATCATGGCGTTCTCCGTCATCGCCGCAGGCGCGGCAGCCCGGCTGGAAACGGGGCCGCGCACTCGGTGTTGACTGCTCCGCCTGCGGTATTCAGCCAGCAGACGGGCGGCGCCTCACAGGCGGCAGTTGGGTGCCCGATCGTTCGCGCGCGCCTTCTCGTAAACCGGCATCAGCTGCTGCGCCTGCTGCGCAAGCACCTGCGCGCGCTGGCCGCTGGAGGGATGGGTGGACAGGAAAACCGGCGGCTTGCTGCCACGCTGTGCGCCCATCTTCTGCCACAGCGTCACCGCTGCACGCGGGTCGAAGCCCGCCTGTGCCATGTAGCGCTGGCCCAGCACGTCCGCCTCGCTTTCCTGTGTGCGCGAAAACGGCAGCAGGAAGCCCGTCTCGGCAACAAGGCCCAGCGCCGCCGCGGCGGCGCCGGTGTCGGTGCCACGCGTGCCGGCGTAGATCGTGCCCGCGGCCACCGCCGCCTGCGCCGCGTAGTTGTCCGAGACACGCTCGGCGCCGTGGCGGGCCACCACGTGCGCCAGTTCGTGCCCCAGCACCACGGCGAGCTGATCCTGGTTGGTCGCCACCTTGAACATGCCCTGGTTCACGCCAATGTGGCCGCCGGGCAGGGCGAATGCGTTGGCGCTGTCGTCGCCCACGATCTGCACCTCCCACTTGTTGCCATTCCACGGCGGCGGCAGCTGGGCCACCAGCGCGTTGGCCACGCAGGTGGCGTAGGCACGCTGGCGCGGGGCGTCCACGAACTTGCCCTGCTTGCGCATGTCGTTGAACGCCGCGATGCCCATCTGGCTCATCTGCGAGTCCGACACGACCATCAACTGCGATCGTCCGGTGGGCGAAGTGACGCAGCCGGCCAGGCTGGTGGCGGCGAGGGCGGTGATGGTGATGGCAAGGGCGAGACGCATGCGGGTGACTCCGGGTGGACATTGAAGTGTTGAGGATACGCATGCAGACCGTGCTCGGCGTGTGCACGGCAGCGCGCAGATGGATCGGCCGGTCGCGGTTGGCTGCCCCGTCAACCGTGCGCCAATACCCATGCCGTACGGCGTCGTACGGGCGCCGCGGCAAGCGCCTGCGGGCGATCCCCACTAGAATTGCCGGCTCAAGCACACGCAGTTCGGAGTCGCCATGAGTTCGCCCGCCAAGCATGTCCCCGCCAGCGATTCGCAGCAAGCGCATACCCCGCACGAAGCCAGGCCGCTGCGCTTCGTCACCGCCGCCAGCCTGTTCGACGGCCACGATGCGGCGATCAACATCATGCGTCGGATCATCCAGGCGCAGGGCGCCGAAGTGATCCACCTCGGCCACAACCGCTCGGTGGAAGACGTGGTGCGCGCCGCGCTGCAGGAAGACGCCGACGCCATCGCGCTGTCGTCCTACCAGGGCGGTCACGTCGAGTACTTCAAGTACATGGTGGACATGCTGCGCGAGCGCGGCGCCGGCCACATCCGCGTGTTCGGCGGCGGCGGCGGCACCATCACGCCGGAAGAGATCAAGGAGCTGCAGGCCTACGGCGTGGAGCGCATCTACCACCCCAACGACGGCATGAAGCTGGGCCTGGTCGAGATGATCGAGGACGTGATGGCGCGCGCCGGCAAGGCCGCCTCCGAGCACGCACGCGGCCACGGCGCGGGCGTGCCGAGCGTCGACATCGACAACGAGATCAGCATCGGCCACATGCTCTCGGCCATCGAGGAGGGCGGCCTGTCCGACGCCGACCTCAGCCGCCTGCGCAAGGAGTGGCAACTGGCCGGCAAGCACACGCCCGTGCTCGGCCTCACCGGCACAGGCGGCGCCGGCAAGTCCAGCGTGGTGGACGAGCTGCTGCTGCGCTTCCTGCAGGCGTTCCCGCAGATGCGCATTGCCGTGCTCGCCGTGGACCCCACCCGTCGCCGCTCCGGTGGCGCGCTGCTGGGTGACCGCATCCGCATGAATTCGCTGCGCTCGCACCGCGTCTACATGCGCTCCATGGCCACGCGCCGCCAGCACGCCGCCACCAGCGTGGTGCTGCACGACTGCATCGACTTCCTCAAGAGCCAGCCTTACGACCTGGTGATCGTCGAGACCGCCGGCATCGGCCAGAGCGATTCGGAGATCGTGGATCTGGTCGACTTCCCG
>DASUJJ010000306.1:0-4850 GCA_036279335.1 Dyella sp. | reverse complement strand
GGATCTCCACCGCGGTGACCTGGGCGCCGAAGGTCTCCAGCACCACCTCGCCGTTGACCTGCGCCTGGCTGGAGGCGAGGAAGGCTTCCAAGTCGGTCTTCACCGTATCGTGGAAGAAGCCCTCGTAGAGCACCTCGACCCACTTGCGCGCCACCTCGGGCTTGAAGCGGTTCTGCTGCTTGGTCAGCACGGCCTCTTCCAGCGCGCGGTGCGCGGCCAGCAGCGAGATCAGGCCCGGCGCTTCGTACACGATGCGGCCCTTCAGGCCGATGGTGGTGTCGCCGGTGTACATGCCGCGGCCCACGCCGTACGGCGCGAACAGCGCGTTGAGATTCGCCAGGATCGCCGCGCCTGGCAGCTTTTCGCCGTCGAGCGATACCGCCTCTCCCTTTTCGAAGCCGAGCGTGACGGTGAGCTTTTCGGACGGCCATTCGGCGCGCGGCTTGCACCAGCCGCGGGCGCCTTCGCCCGGTGCCTTCCAGTGGTCGATCTCGCCGCCGGACAGGGTCACGCCCAGCAGGTTCTCGTTGATGGTGTAGCTCTTCTGCTTGGCCTTCACCTCGAAGCCGCGCTCTTCCAGATACGCCTGCTCGTAGGCGCGGGTCTGGGTGTGCTCCTTCTGGATCTCGCGGATTGGCGCCACGATCTGGTAGTCGCCCAGCGCCTTCACCGCCAGGTCGAAGCGCACCTGGTCGTTGCCCATGCCGGTGCAGCCGTGGGCGATCGCCCGGGTCCCCAGCTCCTTGGCGCGCGCGATGGCGGCATCGACGATCAGGTAGCGGTCGGACACCAGCAGCGGGTACTGCCCCTGATAGCCCTCGCCGGCCCACACGAAGGGCTTGACGAAGCCGTCCCAGATCGCCGGACCGCCGTCCACGGTGACGTGGCTCGCCACGCCAAGCTCCTTCGCGCGCGCCTCGATGTAGGCGCGCTCCTCCGCATTCACGCCACCGGTGTCGGCGAACACGGTGTGCACGGCCCAGCCGCGCTCGGTCAGGTAGGGCACGCAGAAGCTGGTGTCGAGGCCGCCGGAGAAGGCGAGGACGATGTCTTTGGAGCCGGAAATGGCGAATGGGGAATCGGAAATCGGAGCAGCGTTCGACATGAGGGCGTTCCTTGAGGATGACGAAAACGAATGGACTGGTTACGTGGCGGGGCGGCTCTGACGATTCCCTATTCCCGATTCCCTGTTTCCTGCGAGGCAACCACGATGCGCGGTTCACAGCGCACCGGGAAATTCACGGAGTTGGCGATGAAGCAGGCGTGGTGCGCGGCCTCGTGCGCGGCCTCGGCCTTGGCCGGGTCGCTGGACGCGGTGATGACGACGACCGGACGCAGCACGACCTCGGTGAAATGGCCGCTGTCGCCCTCGGTCACCATCGTCCCCTCGGCGGCGTCGGTGTAGTCGGTGACTACTACGCCGGCGACCGTCGCCATGTGCAGGTACGAGAGCATGTGGCAGGTGGACAGCGCGGCCACCAGCATGTCCTCCGGGTTGTGCCGGGCGGCGTCGCCGCGGAAGGTGGGATCGGCCGACCCGATCAGCTCCGGCTTGCCGGGCACGCGGATCACGTGGTTGCGGCTGTAATTGCGGTAGCCGTCGGTGCCGGTGCCGCGGTTGCCGGTCCAGAGCACGTCGACGCGATAGCGGTGCGGGCGGTTCATGCGCGGCCCGACTCAGCGCTGACCGATCAGCGACGCCATCACCGCCTTCTGCACGTGCAGGCGGTTCTCGGCTTCGTCGATGGCGATGCAGTACGGCGCGTCCATGACCGCATCGGTGGCCTTGATGTTCCGGCGCAGCGGCAGGCAGTGGCTGAACAGGCCGTGGTCGGTGAGCGCCATCTTGGCCTCGTCGACGATGAAGTGCTTGTGCGCGTCGCGGATCGGCTTCTCCTGCTCCCACCGGCCGAAATACGGCAGCGCGCCCCAGCTCTTGGCATAGACCACGTGGGCGCCCGAATAGGCTTCCTCGATGTCGTGGCTGACCTTCAGCGAGCCGCCGCTCTGTTCGGCGTTCAGACGGCCAAACGCCATGTAGCGCTCGTCCAGCACGTAGTCGGGCGTGGGGCACAGCAGGGTCACGTCCATGCCCATCTTGGTGGCGATCAGCAGCGCGGAGTTGGCCACCGCGGTGTTCAGCGGCTTGGGGTGGTAGGTCCAGGTGAGCACGTACTTCTTGTTCTGCAGATCGCCCAGGTGCTCCTTCATCGCCAGCGCGTGGGCCAGCTCCTGGCAGGGGTGGGTGATCGTTTCCATGTTGATCACCGGCACGGTCGCGTACTGGGCGAACGCCTTGATGACCTTGTCCTGGCGATCCACCTGCCAGTCCTGGAACTTCGGGAAGGCGCGCACCGCGATCAGATCCACGTAGCGGCTCAGCACGCGGGCCACCTCGGCGATGTGCTCCTCGGTGTCGCCGTCCATCACGCTGCCCACCTCGAACTCGATCGGCCACGCATCCTTGCCCGGCGCCAGCACGATGGCATGCCCACCCAGCTGGAACGCACCCAGCTCGAAGCTGGTGCGCGTGCGCATCGAGGGATTGAAGAACAGCAGCGCCACCGACTGGCCGGCCAGCTGCTGACCGCGCGGCGAGCGCTTGAACGCGGCGGCCTGTTCCAGCAGCGCGTCGATCTCGGCGCGGCTGTAGTCCTGGGTGGTGATGAAATGCCGAAGGGTCATGGGTGGAATCGCTCTTGGTGAATAGTCCGGCCACGGAGAGCCGGTTTTGCCATGCGCGGAGGAATCCGCGTGAAGTAAACCGAAAACGAAAAAACCCGGCGCGAGGGCCGGGTTTTTCAGTCGTTGCACTTGGGACAGCAGCGCGCGACAGCCTACCCGGCCGAATGTCGGACCAGCGGTCGGCGCGCACGAGACGTCATCCCGGCGGCCATGCGGGCGCTGGTGAGGACGTTGGCGGTATAGACGGCTGTGGACATGGACAACTCGGGCAGGTGAACGGACATGATGGCGGCAAGCTCGCTGCCGTGCAACAAAATTTGCGGGGCGCCCCCCGAATACGCGACCGCCGCCCCGAGGCGGCGGTCGCGGACATCGATGACACTCCGGTCAGTCGGCCGGCTCCACGCTCACCCGCACGCGCAGGCGCTCGCCCGGGTCGTAATTGAGGCGCGAGGTGTAGACCTCGCCGCGATAGCGGTATTCCACGTCATAACTGGTGATGCGGCGCTGCTCGCTGACGCGGCTCACCTCGCGGCAGCGGGTTTCGGTGTCCTCGTACGCGCGACCGCTGCCTGCCGCGCGGTGGCCAATCGCGCCACCGGCCACGGCGCCAGCGACGGTGGCCGCCTTGCGTCCGTCGCCCTTGCCTACCGTGTTGCCCAGCACGCCGCCGACGATGGCACCCAGCACCGTGGCCGCCGTGGAATTGCCGCCCTCGCGACGCACCACCGGCTGGTCATAGCATTCCTGCTGCGGCGCCTCAGTGCGCACCAGCGCGTAGTTGGGATCCACGCGCAGCACGTCGGCCCAACCGTAGTGGCTGGTGTCGTCACCGGCGGGGCCGGGCGGCGGGCCGTAGCGGTCCTGCGCGTGAACGGCTCCGGCGAGCAAGGTCAGCGCCAGCGCGGAAAGCAACATCTTGGTCATGACGGACTCCAGCTCGGGAGAATTAGCCGGCCCCCTGTATGGGCCGTGCCGCATTCGAACAAAACCACTCTGAATCCAGCCTTAGAAACGCCCGGTGCGCCGCGGCGGCACGGGGCGTTTGTTAAGATGCGCGACCGTGTTTCACCCGCCGCTGGCCGGGTGCCCGCCGCCGTGGATCTCCCGCCGATGCCGATTTCGCTCTACAACAGCCTCAGTCGCCGCACCGAGCCGTTTGCGCCGCTGGATCCCGAGCGCGTCACCGTGTACCTGTGCGGCCCCACCGTGTACAGCTACGTGCACATCGGCAACGCGCGCGGCCCGGTGGTGTTCGACGTGCTGGTGCGGCTGCTGCGGCGACACTACCCACAGGTGGTCTACGCCCGCAACATCACCGACGTCGACGACAAGATCAACGCCGCGGCGGCCGACCAGGGTGTGCCGATCAGCGCCATCACCGACCGCTTTGCCGCCGCCTACCGCGAGGACATGGCCACCCTCGGCATCGCGCCACCGGACATCGAACCGCACGCCACCGCGCATATCGGTGAGATCGTCTCGATGATCGAAACGCTCATCGCCGGCGGCCACGCCTACGCCGCCGAGGGCCACGTGCTGTTCGACGTGACCTCGTACGACGCTTATGGCGCACTGTCCGGCCGTGACACCGAAGAAATGATCGCCGGCGCGCGCGTGGAGGTGGCTCCGTACAAGAAGCACCCGGCCGACTTCGTGCTGTGGAAGCCCTCCACGCCCGAACTACCCGGCTGGGACAGCCCGTGGGGTCGCGGCCGCCCGGGTTGGCACATCGAGTGCTCGGCGATGGCGGCGGCGCACCTCGGCGCAACGATCGACATCCACGCAGGCGGCAACGATCTGATGTTCCCGCACCACGAGAACGAAATCGCGCAGAGCACCTGCGCGAACCAGCGGGAATTCGCGCGCTACTGGCTGCACAACGGGATGTTGACGTTCGACGGCAGGAAGATGTCGAAATCGCTCGGCAACGTGGTGCAATTGCACGAACTGCTGCAGCGCCATCCGCCGGAGGTGTTGCGTTATCTGTTGTTGCGGGCGCACTATCGCCAGCCACTGGACTGGTCGGATACCGCGCTGAAACAGGCGCGCGCGACATTGGATGGCTGGTATGGCGTGCTGCGCGACCTCGCCGATGTCGAGACCACGAATGAAGGTCCCGTGCCGGAAAGCATCGAAGCCGCATTGCGCGACGATTTGAATAC
>DASUJJ010000305.1:0-3091 GCA_036279335.1 Dyella sp. | reverse complement strand
TAGTCGGTGATGTCGTAGCCGTGGTAGCTGGGCGAGGGGTTGATCGGCATCAGCCAGATGCCGTCCACGCCCAGCGACTGCAGGTAATCGAGTTTGGCGGTGACGCCGTCGAGGTCGCCGATGCCGTCGCCGTTGGTGTCGTACCAGCTGCGCACGAAGATCTCGTACCACACGCCCGAGCCGGCCGGTGGTGGTGGCGGTGGCGTCGCCGCCAGCGACAGCGGTGCGCAGAGCAGCAGGAATATCGGCAACAGGCGACGCAGCATCGGTGACCTCGGCAGCAATGGAAGGAGGCGACGGCGCCGGTCCACGGCGCGTCAGGTATCGGCCTTGAAATGGCGCGCCACGAACTCGGCGTGCCCGGGCATGCCGGCTACGGCGCGCCCGACCAGGGTGCGGATGTTGGCCAGGAACTCGTCCTGCTGCACCTGCGGCAGGGCGTCGGCCAGGGGATGGTAGCGCAGCGGGTCGATGCCCTGCCCGACCAGCACCTGCAACCAGCCGACCGCGCTGAACAGTTCCTCGCCCTCGCGGAAGATGTTGCCGCTCTGGCGGAACAGCTCGATGCGATGGGCCAGGCCCGCGGGAATGTCCATCGCCGCGCACTGCCGCCAGAACGGCGTGTCGTCGCGCTCGGTGGCCTTGTAGTGCAGCACGATGAAGTCGCGCGTCTGTTCGTACTCGAGGCGGGTCTGGCGGTTGTATTCGGCGACCAGCGCCGGATCGAAGTGCTTGTCCGGGAACATCGCCAGTAGCCGGCTGACCGCCGACTGCATCAGGTGGATGCTGGTCGACTCCAGCGGCTCGATGAAACCGCTGGCCAGGCCCATGGCCACGCAGTTGCGGTTCCACACCTGCTTGCGCATGCCGGTATGGAAGCGCAGCTGGCGCGGCTCCATCAGCGCCGGACCCTCCAGGTGCGACAGCAGGGTGGCGGTGGCCTCGTCGTCGCCGATGAAGCGGCTGCAATAGACCTGGCCGTTGCTGACCTGTCCCTGCATGGGGATGCGCCACTGCCAGCCGGCCTGGCAGGCGGTGGCCTGGGTATACGGGCGGAGCACCGGGCCGGGCCCGCTGGCCACCACCACCGCGCGATCGTTCGGCAGCCAGTGCTGCCAGCTGTCGTAGCCGGTCTTCAGCGCGCCCTCGATCAGCAGGCCGCGGAAGCCGGAGCAGTCGATGAACAGGTCGCCGGCGACGTCCTCGCCGCTTTCCAGTTTCACCGACTCGATGAAACCGTCGTCGCCGCGCAGCGCCACGTCGACCACCTTGCCCTCGCTGCGCACCACGCCGCGTTGCTCGGCGTGCCGGCGCAGCAACTGGCCGAAGCGCGCGGCGTCGAAATGGTAGGCGTAGCGGACGCCGGTGAGCATGCTGCCGCCGACGCTGTCCATGCGCGCGAAGCGATTGGCCTCGGCGGCCTGCGCGTTGACCGAGTAGGCCCACAGGTCGGGGGCGGCCGGGTTTTCGCGGCGGCTGCGCAACCAGTAATGCTGGAACGCCAGCAGGCCATGCGGCAGGCCGACATCGCTGAAGGCATGCATGTAGCTGTCGCCGATGCGCCGCCAGTCGTTGAACTGCACCGCCAGCTTGATCGTGCCGCGGCTGGCCTTGAGCAGTTCGTCCTCGTCGATGCCGAGGAAGCGGGCGACATGGCGGATCTGCGGGATGGTCGCCTCGCCCACGCCGACGATGCCGATCGCATCGGACTCGATCAGCCGGATCTGCAATTGCGGACCGAACGCCTGGGCGAGCAGCGCCGCCGTCATCCAGCCGGCAGTGCCGCCGCCCACGATCACCACGCGCCGGATGCGCGGGTCGCCGATGCCTTCAGTCATGCCGTGTCCCGAGCGTGCTCCCGGCGCCGCCTACTGGAACTTGTACGAGACGCCGATATCGAAGCGCCGCCCGTAGCGTTCCCACGTCTGCACTTGGCGCGGATCGTTGTTCTGGTAAGTGATGAAGGTCTTGTTGGACAGGTTCGAGCCCTGCGCGATCAGCGTCAGGCCGTCGAAGGCGCCGCTCCGGAAGGTATAGCTGACCTGCGCGTCGTAGGTGCTGCCGCCCTGGATGGTCTGCTCGATGCGAGAAGCGCTGATGCCCGACACCTCGCCCAGGAAGCTGGAGCGATAGCTGTCGCTGATGCGCGCTTCGAAACCGCCGTGCTGGTAGTAGACCGTGCCGTTGGCGACCCACTTCGACAGGCCCGGCACGGTGATCGGATTGCTGTTGCCGGCGAACACCAGCGAGCTGCTGGTGCGGTTGCCGGTGAAGATCACGCCGAGGCCGTCGAGCGCCGGGGTGAAGAGGTTGAGCGGCAGGTTCAAGGTGACCTGGGCACCCTTCACGGTACCGTGGCCATCGTTGGTCGGGCCGGAGACGATGCCGAGTGGAGTACCCAGCTGCGCTTCCTGGTCCGGCGTCAGGCCGAACGGCAGGAACGGGCTGAAGTCGTACAGGTAAGCCGCGTTCGGGTTGATGTAATCCGTCAGCTTGAGGAAGTAGCCCGACAGCGCGAAGTAGCCACCGCCGCCGCTGCGGCAGATGTCCGAGTTCTTCGCGTCGCTGGCATTGCACTCGTAGCTGTTGTTGCCGCCCGAGAAATAATGCTCGTAGCTGACGTTGTAGTTGTCGGCCATGGTCGGCTTGAGCTTGGCATTGCCGCCGGAGGCGCTGAAGTAGGACTGGTTCGGGTCGGTCGACTGCAGGCGCGTGATGTTGCCGGAAACGCCGAGGCTGGCGTTCATCTGGTCCATGCGCGGGCGGGCCAGGGTACGCGCGGCACTGACGCGCAGGTCGTCGTTGTCGGTGAAGCCGAAGATCAGGTTGGCGCTGGGCAGGACCTTGGTGTAGCTGGTGCTGCCCACCACCGGAATCAGCGTGATCGCGTTGCCGGTGATCGCGCTGCCCGGCGCCACGCGCTCGCCTTCCGCACGCTGCGAGGTGTGCTGGCCCTGCACGCCGAAGTTGCCGCGCAGGCTGACGGCGCCCAGGTAGGTGTCGAGATTGAACTGGATGTACGGGGTGAAGACGTTCTCATGCGTCCTCCAGTCCGGCGGCGTGCCGGTATTGGAGCCGAAGGTCGGTACGT
>DASUJJ010000304.1:0-7422 GCA_036279335.1 Dyella sp. | reverse complement strand
CCAGCTGGGCGTTGCCAAACAGGCGAAATTCACCCGGCATGGCGAAGCCCATCGCCTTGGCGGCGAAACGCAGCCAGCCCACGTCGGTGACCAGCGCCACGCGCTCCCAGCCGCTGAAGTGGCGCAGGCCGAGCTTGGCATCGTCCCAGGCGGCCTTGGCGTCGAAGCCGGTGAAGTCGTCGCCGCAGTGATACAGCAGGCGCAGTTTGGGGTTCAGCGCAAACGCCGCTTCCACGTCGGGCACCAGCACGTTCTCGTAGTCGGCGGCGGTGACCTGGCCGCGGGCGCGAAAGCCGAGGACGCCGGCAGGCAGGTCGGTCATCTGTTCGATCACGGGCGTACTCCATGAAGTCGTCGGACCACCATCGAACCCTGCCCCACCGGCCAACGCAAGCGGCAACGCGTGAAAGCGCCTCAGGCCGGCTCGATATGACGCAGCAGCAGGCGCAGGGATTCGCGGCCTTGCCAGTCGTTGATGCCCAGCTCGTAGGCCGCGCGCAGCACCGGCGGCGGAGCGACACCGCGGTAGGCGTTGAACATCACCGCCTCGTGGGTGCGGCCATCGCGGGGATCGCGCAGATCCAGCCGCAGGTGCTTCTCGCCCATCACGCGCCAGCTGCGGCATTCGAATACGTTGTCGAATACGGGCTCGGGAAACGCCTGGCCCCACGGCGCAGCGTGGCGAAGTACGCCGGCCAGCTGCAGCGTAAAGTGCTCGGGCGCCAGCTCGCCGTCGGTGTCCAGCACGGCCTGCAGCGCGTCGTCGCCCAGCCACGCGCGGGCCACCGCATCGAAGGCGGCGGCAAAGCGTTCGAAATCATCGGTGCGCAGGCTCAGGCCGGCGGCCATGGCGTGTCCGCCGAAGCGCTCGATCAGGCCGGGGTGTTTGGCATCGACCGCCGCCAGCGCATCGCGCACGTGGAAGCCGGGAATCGATCGCGCCGATCCGCGCAGTTCGTCGGGGTTGTCTTCACTGGCCGGGGCGAAGGCGATCACCGGGCGATGCAGGCGCTCCTTCAATTTGGACGCGACCAGCCCGACGACGCCGGCGTGCCAGCTCGGCTCGAACAGCGCCACGCCCACCGCGTCAGTGGCGCGGGCGCCAGAGACCATCTGCTCGGCCTCGGCCACCATCTCGGCCTGCAGGTCCCGGCGCTCGCGATTGATGCGGTCAAGCTCTGCGGCGAGCAGCTGCGCCCGCGAGGGATCGTCGGTGAGCAGGCACTCGACGCCCAGGCTCATGTCCTCCAGCCGCCCCGCCGCGTTGAGCCGGGGGCCGACCACGTAGCCGAGATCGCTGGCGCAGGCGCCGGACACGCTGCGCTTGCCGGCCTCGATCAGCGCCGTGATGCCCGGGCAGGCGCGCCCGGCGCGGATGCGCTTGAGGCCCGCTTCCACCAGCACGCGGTTGTTGAAATCCAGCGGCACGAGGTCGGCCACCGTACCCAGCGCCACCAGATCGAGCAGGCAGGACAGGTCCGGTTCGGCGCCCGCTTCAAAAGCGCCCCGCTCGCGCAGCGCGGCGCGGGTCGCCAGCAGCAGGTAGAACATCACGCCCACGCCGGCCAGCGCCTTGCTGGGAAAGCCGTCGCCGGCCAGGTTGGGATTGACCATCGCGTCCGCTGCCGGCAACTGCTCGCCGGGCAGATGGTGGTCGGTGACCAGCACGCGGATGCCCCGCGCCCGGGCCGCATCGACGCCTGCCAGGCTGGCCACGCCGTTGTCGACGGTGACGATCAGCTGCGGCGTGGGCTGCAGCGAGGCGACCAGCGCCGCACTCAGCCCGTAGCCGTGGACGAAACGATTGGGGATGGCGTAGGTGACCCGCGTGGCGCCGAGCAGGCGCAGGCCGCGCAGGGCCACCGCCGTGCCGGTGGCGCCGTCGCAGTCGTAGTCGCCGGCCACGACGATGCTCCACTGTCCCTGGATCGCTTCGATCAGCAAGGCCACCGCCTGCGCCATGCCGCCCAGCGCCTGCGGAGCGAGCAGGTGGCCCAGCCGATGCTCGGCCTGCGCCGGCGTGAACACGCCGCGCGCCGCGTATACCGCCTGCAGTACCGGATGCACGTCGGACGGCCAGCCGTCCGGACGTCCTTTCGGCTCGCGCCGCCGCAGCCGCAGGCTCACCGGGCGCGCCGCCACAGCCGCCAGCGATGCCACGGGCGATGCCGCCAGCGCTCGCCGCTGGCAAAACTCAGCAGCACGGCCTGCCGGCGCAGCAGCGCATCGATCGCCGGCCACCACGCCTGCTCGATATCGGCCACCGGCAGATCCTGCAGGTCGACCAGCGTGCCGGACGCGGCGCCGAGGACAGACGCGTGCGTGCGCGATGTCATCGTTACATCGGCTCGCGCGGCGAGGGCGGCGAGCAACGGGTCCGCGCCAATCACCGCGGCGTGGGTGGCAGCTACCCGCGACGGCAACGGGCCGCCGCCCCACAGCCACAGGCTGTTCACCGGCGGCAGGCCACGTGCGCGCCGTTCGGCATTGACGGGGTGCTGGTGCAGCAGCACCTGCACCTCGGTGATCAGCAATCGCCAGCGCTTGCCTTCGGCACCCTGCGGCAGATGCTGGAACAGGTCCTCACCCAGCGCCTGCTCCGGCGCGGCAAAGGTCGGGATCGGCGTGCCGGGGGCGAGCCGCAGCTGCCAGCGGTCGGGCGTGGTGACTTCCAGCGCCATGCCGGCATCGTCGAACACCGGGCGCAGCGGCGCGGCAAGCGCCGCGGCCTCTTCCATCGACAGCCCCAGCTGGCCGCAGGCCAGCAGGCGCGCGCCGTTCATCTCGGCCTGCACCCAGCACGGATCAGCACACAGCCACGGCCCATCGCCGGCGTCGTGCGCCGCGTGCTCGCGCAGCAGCGCCGCGGCAGGCAGGACGTCGCCATCGCAGCGGAAGTAGTGCGACAGACCGGCGAGGTAGCCGCGCGGCCCGTCAGGCAGGCGGTCGGCGCGCGCCAACTGCAGGCGCAGCGGATGATCGGGGGCGAAACGCGCCAGCGCCGGCAGCCACAGTTCGAGTGGTGCGAAGTCACTCATCGCGCCGAGCCTCTCACGCTTCGAGCTGCTCGTAGAGCTCGAGCCACTCCGCCTCGAGCGTTTCCTTTTCCCGGCGCAGCTCGGCCTGCCGCTGGCTGAGCTTCATCAGCTCGGCGGTCGGGCCGTTGTAGATTTGTGGGTCGGCCAGTGCGGCCTCGACCTTGGCCAGCTCCGCCTCGATGGCGGCCACGCGGGTCTCGATCTTCTTCACCCGCGAGCGAGAGCTCTTGTCGCCTTCCCGCTGGGCGGCCGCGTTGCGGCGGCGCTCGTCCGGCGTCTCGACCGGGGCGGCGGGCTTTTCCGCCGCAGTCGCCTTGCCGGCCTTCTTGTTGGCGGCGCCGCGTGAGCGCAGCCATTTGGCGTAGTCGTCCAGGTCGCCGTCGAACGGCTCGACCACCCGGTCGGCCACGCGCCAGAAGCTGTCGCAGACCATGCCGAGCAGGTGGCGATCGTGCGACACCAGCACCAGCGCGCCGTCGAAGTCGGCCAGCGCATCGGCCAGCGCCTCGCGCATCTCCAGGTCGAGATGGTTGGTGGGCTCGTCGAGCAGCAGCAGGTTGGGCTTGTGCCAGGCGATCAGCGCCAGCGCCAGGCGCGCGCGCTCGCCCCCGGAGAAGCCGTCGACCGACTCGAACGCGCGGTCACCGGGGAAATTCCAGGTGCCGAGGAAATCGCGCAGCACCTGGTTGGCCACGCCCGGCGCGCGCGCCTGCAGGTGGTCGAGCGGGCTGGTGCCGGCACGCAGGCTCTCGACCGTGTGCTGGGCGAAGTAGCCGATCTTCAGATCCTTGTGCACCTTGCGCTCGCCGCCCAAGGGCTCGAGCTCGCCGACCAGGGTCTTGACCAGGGTCGACTTGCCCGCGCCGTTGGGGCCGAGCAGGCCGATGCGATCGCCGGCTTCGATGCTGAAGCCCACGTTGTCCAGCACGGTGGAGAAGCCATCGCCGGACTCCAGCGGATAACCCGCCCGTACCTCGCCCAGCTGCAGCATCGCGTCGGGCACGCGGTCCGGCTGCGGAAAGCTGAAGTTGAACGGCCGCTCGGCGCGCACTGCTTCGGTGCCGGCCAGTTTCTCCAGCCGCTTCATCCGCGACTGCGCCTGCTTGGCCTTGGTGGCCTTGGCCTTGAAGCGGTCGATGAAGGACTGCAGGTGCGCCCGCTCGGCCTGCTCGCGCTCGAAGCTGATCTGCTGCTGGCGCAGCTGCTCGGCGCGCAGGCGCTCGAACGCGCTGTAGTTGCCGGTGTAGAGCTTCGCCCTACCCTCGTTGAGGTGCAGCGTGTGGGTGATCACGCCATCGAGGAACTCGCGGTCGTGCGAAATGATCAGCAGTGTGCCCTGGTAGCGGCGCAGCCACTCTTCCAGCCACAGCACGGCATCGAGGTCGAGATGGTTGGTCGGCTCGTCGAGCAGCAGCAGATCGGACGGGCACATCAGGGCGCGCGCCAGGTTCAGCCGTCCGCGCCAGCCGCCGGAGAACTCCTGCACCGCGCGCTCGTGGGTTTCCGGCGAGAAGCCGAGGCCGTGCATCAGGCGCCCGGCGCGGGCCCGCGCGTCGTAACCGTGCAGCTCTTCAATGCGGTGATGGGCGCGCGCCATCGCCTCGATGTCGCCGCGCTCCTGCGCGTCCGACTCGTCGCGCAGCGCGGCGGCCAGCTCCTCGTCGCCGCCCAGCACGTAGTCGATGGCGAGGTCCGGCAGTGCGGGGGTCTCCTGCGCCACCGAGGCCAGCCGGAGCTTGCCGGGCATGTCCAGCTCGCCGGCATCGCCTTCCAGCTGGCCCTGCAGCGCGGCGAACAGGCTGGACTTGCCGCAGCCGTTGCGGCCGATCACGCCCAGCCGCCAGCCGCCCTGGATCACCAGATCGATGTCGGAAAGCAGCAGGCGGCTGCCGCGGCGCAGGGCAAAGTGGCGAAAGGCGATCATGCGGGAGGACGGTTCCGTTCCGGGCGCGTCGGGCGCCCGCAGCCGGACATGATAGCCGGTGGCGAACGCCCAACCCATCGCAAACGCCGCAAAACGGCGTGGCTAAGCGCGTTGGCTTCTGCTAAAACGGCGCGGGACAAGCACTCGTGGGGAGAGGGGATCATGATCAACCATCGTTTCAGTCTGGCCTTGCTCGGACTGCTCGCCGTCGGCTTCACCGCCGCTCCCGCGTTCGCCCGTGGCGACAACCTGCTGATCCAACGCGTGCAGTTGGAAAAGACCATGAACCTGCCCACCCGCGGCATGAGCATGGCGCAGGTGGAAAAGCAGTTCGGCGCGCCCGAGCGCAAGCTCGCCCCTCGGGGTGGTGACAGCGCGAAGCATCCGGTGATCCATCGCTGGGACTACGCGCAGTTCATCGTGTACTTCGAGAAGAGCCACGTCATCCACGCCGTGCTGAACACGCCGGCGGGAAACAACACGAATCCGTCAGCCATGAACTGATTCCCGCGCGGCTCTGGCGTTTGTTCCGGAGCCGCGGCACCGACGGTGCCGGTGCCCTATAATTCGCCGTCTGTTTTTCTTCGACGTGCGACCTCCCCCGATGAACGATGCCACCCTGCGCCTGCCGGCGGAATGGGAACCGCAGGCCGCGGTGCTGATTGCGTGGCCGCATGCCGATACCGACTGGGCCGCGCGCCTTGCGTCCGTCGAGACGACATATGCCGCTTTGGCCGCTGCGGTGACGCGGTTCGAGTCGCTGGTGATCGTGGTGCCCGACGACGCAGTGCGCGGGCATGCCGAAGCATTGATCCGTGCCGCCGGCGCCGACCTGGCGCGCGTGCGTTTCGTCGAGCTGCCCTATGACGACACCTGGCTGCGCGATTCCGGCCCGCTGACGCTGCGCAACGAGGCGGGACAGTTCCAGCTCACCGATTTCCGCTTCACCGGCTGGGGCGGCAAGTTCGGCGCCGAGCAGGACGACGCGCTGATCGCCGGCCTGGTGGAAGCCGGCGTGTTCGGCCAGGCCGCGCACAAGCGCGTGGACTGGGCGCTGGAGGGCGGCGGCGTGGAATCGGACGGCGCCGGCACCGTGCTCACCACCTGGCGCTGCCTCACCCAGCGCCATCCGGAGCAGTCGCGCGAGCAGATGAGCGCTATCCTGCGCGACAGCCTGCACGCCTCGCGCATCCTGTGGCTGGACTACGGCTATCTGGAAGGCGACGACACCGACGCGCACATCGATACCCTCGCCCGCTTTGCGCCGGGCGAGCGCATCGTGTTCCAGGCTTGCGACGACGCCAGCGACCGCCATTTTGAAGAACTCCAGCGCATGGCCGACGAGCTGGCCGCGCTGCGCACCGTGGATGGCAAGCCATACACGCTTTGTCCGCTGCCGTGGGCCAAACCGATCCTCGATGAGGGGCGCCGGCTGGCGGCGTCGTACGCGAACTACCTCATCGTCAACGGCGCGGTGCTGGTGCCGGCCTACGGTGACCCGGCGGACAACGCGGCCGCGCGCATCATCGGCGCGGCACACCCGGGTCGCGAGGTAGTGCAGATTCCCTGCCGCCCGCTGATCTGGCAGAACGGCAGCCTCCACTGCATCACCATGCAGCTGCCGGCCGGACTGGTGGGCTGAAGTCCCTCGCCCGCGCACCACGAACAGGAATCAGCCCATGATCCGCAAGACCCTCAAGGTAGCCCTGCTGCAGGAAACCCATCGCGGCAGCCGAGACGCCAACCTCGACGCGATCGAGGCCGGCCTGCGCGAAGCGGCGGCCGCCGGCGTCGAGCTGGTGCTGCTGCAGGAACTGCACAACGGTCCGTACTTCTGCCAGCACGAGTCGGTGGACGAGTTCGATCTGGCCGAAACGATTCCCGGCCACAGCACCGCACGCATCGGCCAGCTCGCCGAGGAACTCAAGCTGGTGGTGGTCGCCTCGCTGTTCGAGAAGCGCGCCACCGGGCTGTACCACAACACCGCGGTGGTGTTCGATCGCTCGGCGGCGATCGCCGGCAAGTACCGCAAGATGCACATCCCGGACGATCCGGCGTTCTACGAGAAGTTCTACTTCACGCCGGGCGACATGGGCTTCGAGCCGATCGACACCTCGGTCGGCCGCCTGGGCGTCCTCGTGTGCTGGGACCAGTGGTACCCGGAGGCCGCGCGCCTGATGGCGCTGGCCGGCGCGCAGCTGCTGCTCTATCCGACCGCGATCGGCTGGGATCCGAATGACGAGCAAGCGGAAAAGGATCGCCAGCGCGACGCATGGATCACCGTGCAGCGCGGCCACGCCGTCGCGAACGGATTGCCGCTGCTCGCCTGCAACCGTACCGGCTTCGAAGCGGCGCCCGACGGCGGGCGCGGCATCCAGTTCTGGGGTTCGAGCTTCGTCGCGGGTCCGCAGGGCGAGTTCCTCGCGCGTGCGAACGAGGACCGGCGCGAGCTGCTCGTCG
>DASUJJ010000303.1:0-3085 GCA_036279335.1 Dyella sp. | reverse complement strand
CCTGCACCATGTGCTTGTCGATCTCGGAGGCTTTCGGCTCCTGCGCCGGCTCGATGCCGCGCACCATGGCGCCGGTGGAGCCGTAGGTACCCTGCAAGAACGCCTGCAGGTCGACGTAAGGCGCTGCGCCGCGCACGTGTGGGTTGGCCTCGGCCTGCTTCACCGTGCCCTGCCAGTCGTGGATGCTCTCGCCCACGCCGGAGATCGTGGCGTGAGACACCGCGCCGAGTATGCGCGAGCGCAGCTCGTTGTCGAAACCGTTCATCACCGACATCACGGTGATCAGCGCCATCACGCTGATGCAGATGCAGATGATCGACACCGTGGAGATGAACGAGATGAACTGGTTGCGGCGCTTGGCGCGCGTGTAGCGCAGGCCGATGAAAAGTTGGAGCGGTCGGAACATGGCAACCTGATCTGTAAGGAGCCGGCGCAACGGCCAGCGGAACATCGCGGGCGCTTCAGGCCCCGGATGCCGGAGCCCTGCTCGCTCGGGCTGTGCATGGACCGCACCAGCGCGGCAGAGTGCCCGATGCCGGCGCAGGCGGCAACCGCCTCAGCGCAGCGACACCGCCTCGCCGCCGGTCGCGGCCAGACGCATGCGCACGCGACGCCGGGTGTCCGGATCGCTGTTGTCCGGCAGCAGCCAGAGGTCGTGACGCGCGCTCCCTCCGGTGAGATTGAGCACGATGCAGCCAGCCAGCACGCGGAACGAGCGCAAGGTCACGGCAACGTCGCTGCCGTCGGCCATCCGCAGCGTCCAGCCAGACGCCGGATGCCAGCCCACCGCGGTGGGCGCCGACGCGCGGCGCCACTGGGCGAAACCGAGGCCGGCAATCAACAACAGGCCCAGCCCGATTTGCGTGACGAGGCTGATCCCGCTCAGCTTCAGTGAGAGCCAGGCAAGCCCGGCGACAACCCAGCGCAGTCGCTGGAGCCATCGCGACGGGTTGTATTCAAAGCCGATGGCGGGTGCGGATGTCATCGATGATCGCCTGCCAGTCGGCGCGCGGCGGGTGGGCATGGCC
The DNA here is from genome assembly GCA_036279335.1 of Dyella sp. Taxonomy (GTDB): domain Bacteria; phylum Pseudomonadota; class Gammaproteobacteria; order Xanthomonadales; family Rhodanobacteraceae; genus Dyella_A. The sequence goes on along the minus strand of DASUJJ010000303.1, from coordinate 2,057 downwards.
CATGACCCAATCCCAAAGATCAGGATCCTGCACGTCTAGGATCTCCTCGAACGCCTGTCGCGCCGCCTCGTCCGCGGTGGGATAGAACTCATCCAGCCAGCCACCGAACAACGCATCGAGCTCGCGGGTGCCGCGGCGGGTGCGCCAGCGCAGTCGTTTGATGCGTGCTTCTTCCACGATATCCGGTTCTCCAAAGCACGCGGGCTGCCAAGAGGCAGCCCGCAGGTCAGACGCCAACAGGCCAGCACTCAGGCCGCGCGGCGCTGCACGATCAGCTTCTTGATCTCCGCGATCGCCTTGGCCGGGTTCAGGCCCTTCGGGCAGGTGCGCGCGCAGTTCATGATGGTGTGGCAGCGGTAGAGCTTGAACGGATCTTCCAGGTCGTCCAGCCGCGCACCGGTGTCCTCGTCGCGCGAGTCGACGATCCAGCGGTAGGCCTGCAGCAGGATCGCGGGCCCCAAGTACTTGTCGCCGTTCCACCAGTAGCTCGGGCAGCTGGTGGAGCAGCAGGCGCACAGGATGCATTCGTACAGGCCGTCGAGATGCTTGCGGTCTTCCGGCGACTGCAGGCGCTCGCGGTCCGGCGCGGGGCTCTGCGTGCGCAGCCAGGGCTTGATCGAGGCGAACTGGGCGTAGAAGTGGGTGAGGTCCGGCACCAGGTCCTTCACCACCGGCATGTGCGGCAGCGGATAGATCTTCACGTCGCCCGAGTCGCACTCCGCAATCGCCTTGGTGCAGGCCAGCGTGTTGGTGCCATCGATGTTCATCGCGCACGAACCGCAGATGCCTTCGCGGCAGGATCGACGCAGCGTGAGCGTGGGGTCGATCTCGTTCTTGATCTTCAGCAGCGCGTCCAGAACCATCGGGCCGCACGCCGCCAGATCGACCTCGTAGGTGTCGATGCGCGGGTTCTGGCCGTCATCCGGCGACCAGCGATAGACGCGGAAGGTGCGCGGCTTCTTCGCACCCTGCGCCGGAAAATGCTTGCCGGGCTGGATCTTCGAATTCTTCGGGAGGGTGAACTCTGCCATGTGCGGAAACCTTCATTGTCGTGAGGAAGGCCAATCGGCCCGACTACCTGTGCTGTGCGCAGCGGCGCCGGCGGCGTCAAGCCGCCGGCGATATCGCGATCAGTAGACGCGCTTCTTCGGCGGCACCACGTCAACCTCGTTGGTCATCGTATACATGTGCACGGGGCGGAATTCGAAGCTGGTGTTGCCGGCCTCGTCCACCTTGACCAGGGTGTGCTTCATCCACTCGTCGTCGAGGCGGTCCGGGAAATCCTCGCGGGCATGCGCGCCGCGGCTTTCCAGGCGCTGCTCGGCCGAGTGCATGGTGGCCACGGCCTGGTCGAGCAGGTTGGCCAGTTCCAGCGTCTCGATCAGGTCGGAGTTCCACACCAGCGAGCGGTCGGACACCTTGACGTCCTTGAACGAATCGCGGATCTCGGAAATCTTGCGCTTGCCTTCCTTGAGCGTGTCGCCGGTGCGGAACACGGCGGCATCCTGCTGCATGGTGCGCTGCATCTCGGCGCGGATCTTCGCGGTCGGCGTGCTGCCGTTGGCGTTGCGCAGGGCGTCGAAGCGGGCCAGCGCCTTGTCCAGCACGCTGGCCGGCAGATCCTTGTGCGACGCGCCCGGGGTGATGATCTCGGCGCAACGCTTGGCCACCGCGCGACCGAACACCACGAGATCGAGCAGAGAGTTGGAGCCGAGGCGATTGGCGCCATGAACCGACACGCAGCCCGCCTCGCCGATGGCGAACAGGCCCGGCACGACCGAATCCGGATTGCCGTCCTTCAGCTGCACCACTTCGCCGTGGTAGTTGGTCGGGATGCCGCCCATGTTGTAGTGGACGGTGGGCAGCACCGGGATCGGCTCCTTCGCCACGTCGACGCCGGCAAAGATGCGGGCCGATTCGGCGATGCCCGGCAGGCGCTCGTTGATCACCTCCGCGCCCAGGTGCATCAGGTTCAGATGGATGTGGTCCTTGTGCTCGCCGACGCCGCGACCCTCGCGGATCTCGATCGTCATGGCGCGGCTGACCACGTCGCGCGA
>DASUJJ010000302.1:0-10648 GCA_036279335.1 Dyella sp. | reverse complement strand
GGTCCGGTGTGATGCTCTCGGTCAGCGTGGCATGGTGAAACTCGCCGCGGTGCTGCCACAGCGTCACCGATACCGCGGTCGATACGCTCGACCCCAGCGTGCGGCAGAAATTGGCCAGCCCCGAGGCGCTGGCGATCTCCGAGGCGGGCAGGCCGGAGAGGTAGACCTGATTGAGCGGGATGAAGAAGCACGGAATCGCAATGCCCATCACGAAGCGCGGCAGCACCAGTGCGGAGAACGAGGCCGAGCTGCTGAAGGTGGAAAACCAGTACGAGGTGACCGCGAACATCACGAACGCAAACGTCACCACGGCGCGCAGATCGAGTCGGTGCAGGTTGCGTCCCAGCAGCGGCGCCACCAGGAACGCGAGGATGCCCACCGGCGCCGTGGCCAGTCCGGCCCAGGTCGCGGTGTAGCCCAGCGTGGTCTGCAGCCACAGTGGAAACACCACGTTGATGCCGAAGAACGCCATCATGCCCAGCGACAGCCCGGTCACGCCCACGGTGAAATTGCGCTGCCGGAACAGCGACAGGTCGACGACCGGATGCTTGGCGTGCAGCTCCCACACCACCAGGAAGGTGAGGCAGACCAGGGCAGTGATGCCCAGCGTGGTGATCAGCGTCGAGGAGAACCAGTCGTGGTCGTTGCCGTTGTCGAGCATGAACTGCAGCGCGCCCACGCCCACCACCAGCAGCACCAGGCCGATCATGTCGATCGGCGTGTTGAACGTCTTCGTTTCGCGCTTGCGCAGCAGGGCCCAGGTGATCACCGCGGCGGCCAGGCCCACCGGCAGGTTGATGAAGAAGATCCACGGCCAGGAGAAGTTGTCGGTGAGCCAGCCGCCGAGGATCGGACCGAAGATCGGCGCCACCACCACGGTCATCGCCCAGAGCGCCAGCGCAATGCCCTGGCGCTCCTTCGGATAGCTCGACAGCAGCAGGGTGAGCGACAGCGCCACCATCGGGCCGGAGCCGGCGCCCTGCATCAGCCGGCCGATCACCAGCATCGGCATCGAGGTGGCCAGGCCGCACAGCATCGAGAACACCACGAACAGCATCACCGAGACGACGAAGGTCTTCACTTCGCCAAAGCGTTTGGCGATCCAGCCGGTGAGCGGCTGCATGATCGCGCTGGCCAGCGCGTAGGAGCTGATCGTCCAGGTGCCCTCGCTCGGGCTCACGCCGAGGCTGCCGGCGATGTGCGGCACGGCCACGTTGACGATGGTCATGTCCAGCACTTCCATGAAGGTGCTGAAGGCGACGGCGATGGTCAGCAGCACCAGCGCGCTGCCGTGCAGGGGCTTCAGCGGAGCGGCATCGTTCGGGATGGCAGCCATGGCTCGGCTCAGTGGGCGGCGGGCAGGTTGGCTTGGATAATGCGATCCGCTTCGGCGTCGGCCTGGGCGGCCGCGTGCGCGTAGACGTCGGTACTGGCGACCGGCTGCACCGGCGTCGCCTTGGCCAGCACCGCACCCCGGTCGTTCGAAATGTCCACGGTCACGGTGGTGGACAGGCCAACGCGCAGCGGGTGCTTGTCCAACTCGGCGTCGTCCAGCGTGATGCGCACGGGCACGCGCTGCACCACCTTGATCCAGTTGCCGGTGGCGTTCTGTGCGGGCAGCAGCGAGAACACGCTGCCGGTGCCGGCGCCGATGCCGGCGACCTTGCCGTGATACTCGGCGTCGTTGCCGTAGATGTCCGCTTCGACGGTCACCGGTTGACCGAGCCGGATGTGCCGCAGCTGGCTTTCCTTGAAGTTGGCGTCGATCCACAGGTTGTGCAGTGGCACCACGGTCATCAGTTGCTGGCCGGGTTGCACGCGGTTGCCCAGCTGCACGCTGCGCTGCGCGACGTAGCCGGAGACGGGCGCATGGATCGCATTGCGCTGCGCGGCCACCCATGCGGCGCGGAAATTCGCGCGTGCCTGCATCACTGCCGGATTGCCTGCCACGTCGGTGCCTTCCACGGCGGCGCGGGCGGCGGAAGCCTGCGCCTGCGCGGCGTCGAGTGCGGCCTTCGCCTGGGCCACGCCATTGCGCAGGTGCTGGATGATTTCAGGCGATTCGGCATGGGCTGCCACCAGCGGCAGACGGCGCGCGAGATCGGCCTCGGCCTTGCTCAGATCGAGCCGGCGCGCAGCCACCTGGGCTTCGGCGCCGGTGGCGCTGGCGGTCTGCTGGCGCACGCCGCGCACGGCCTGGGCCAGGGCGCTGTGCGCCTGCTGCAGGCGGATCTCGGCATCGGTGCCGTCGAGTTTCACCAGCACCTGGCCGGCCTCCACGCGCTGGGTGTCGTCCGCCATGATGGCGACCACCGTGCCCGGCACCTGCGCCGAGATGGCGACCTGGTTGCCGCCGACGTAGGCGTTGTCGGTTTTCACGCGGCGCGACAGCACCAGCAGCCACAGCAGCAGCCAGCCGGCGGCCGCCAGCACGAAAATGCCGGTGACGATGATCAGGGCGCGGCGGCGCTTGGCCGGATTCTTGGCGGCCATGCCGCTTTCCCTGGCGTCGGCCGGCGCAGGCGTGGCGGTGGACTCAGTGGCGCTCATGGGCGGCGGCTCCGGCGTGATCAGGGGAGGAAGAGGTGGCGCTGGGTGCGGCATCGGATGGCGGCATGCGGTAGCCGCCGCCGAGTGCCTTGATCAGGGCGAGGTCGGTGCTGACGGCTTGCGCCTGCAACTGCGCCGCTGCGTCGCGCTGCTGCAGCAGCTGCGCGCGAGCGGCCAGCGATTCGCGGGCATCGCGCACGCCCTGTCTGGCGCGCGCTTGCGCGGCATTGAGCAGGCGCTCGTCGGCATCGAGTTGGGCCTGCTGCTGCAGTCGCCGCTCGGCCAGCATCTGCGCGGTGAGCACCTGGGTGGAAACGTCGCGCGCTGCCTGCAGTACCACGCTGCGGTATTGCGCCACGGCGCCATCCAGCTGCGCCTTGCTCAGGCCGTAGTTGGCTTGCAGCAGGCCGCTGTTGAAGAGCGGCAGATGCAGTGCCGGCGTCAGCGCGAACGTGCGGCTGCTGGCGCTGAACAGTTGGCCCAGGTCGATGCTGGACAGACCTGCCAGCGCGGTAATGCTGATGTCGGGCAGGAACTGCGCCCTTGCCACATCGGTCTGCTTCAGCGCCGACTCGACCTGCCAGCGGCTGGCCGCAATGTCCGGGCGGCGCGCGATCAGATCGATCCCGGCCGCTTCCGGCAGGCCGCCCGAAACGTCAGGCAGCGGGCGCGGCGAGAGCTTGGGGAGTTCGGCGGGCGACACGCCGACCAGCGCCGCCAGCGCCGCCAGGCGGGTGCGTCCCGAGCTGTCGATGGCCGCGCGCATCTCCCGCGCCGCGGCCAACCGGGCCTGCGCGCGGGAGGCCTCGTCCGGCAAATCGACGCCCTGCCGGACGCGCAGTTCGGCGATGTCGGTCAACTGCTTCTGTACATCCAGCAACTGCTCGGCCAGTACCAGCCGCGCCTGGTCGGCCTGCCAGCCGAAATAGGTGTCGGCGACCGCGTACTGGATCGCCAGCGCGGCCGCGCTTCGCTGTGCCTCGGCGGCATGCGCCTGGTCCAGCGCCGCTTCCACCGACGCCCGGGTCTTGCCCCACCAGTCGAAGTCGTAGCGCAGCTGCACGCCGAGGTCGGCCTGGTTGTACCAGGTGAAGCCGAGAAACCGGCTGGGGATCAGCCCGTGCTCACTCAGGCGCTGTCGCGCGACCTGGGCACTGCCGTTGATGTTCAGGCCGGCCTGCGCCGTGGCGGCACGAATCGATTGCTCGGCGCTGTCGACGCGGCTCTGCGCCAGCGCCAGATCCGGGGCCTGGCGCATGGCCTGGTTGATCAGCTGGTCAAGCTGCGGGTCGTGGTAACCCGTCCACCACTGTGATGCCGGCCACTGGGCGTGTGCAGCGGTGGGCAAGCCAGCCAGCGGCACGTCGTCGCGCAGCGTCGGACGGTCGAGTTTGTGCGGAGGCGTCACGCAGGCAGCCAGCACCATCGTCATGGCCGCCAGCAGCAGGATGCGCCTGCGGGGCAGGGCGTGCTTCATCGAGAGTGGCCTCGTGGTCACGTGATTCATGGGGGCAGGAGCTCTTCGAGCCGATCCAGGTTGTCTGCGAGCTTGCGCAGGAGTCGGCCGAGATGGCGACGGTCGAGATCGCTGAAGCCGTCGAACATGGCGCTCACGCGGGGGAACAGCGTCGGCAGCAATTTCTGCACGAAGCGCTTTCCCGGTGCCGTGATGTGTATCAGCACGCGGCGACGATCCTGCTCGCTGGCCGCGCGCACGATCAGCCCGCGCTTGGCCAGCGCGTTGCCGATGCGCGTCATGTTGGTGGCGCCCTGGGAGGTGTACTCGCACAGCTCGCCGGGAGTGGAGCTGCCGTCCGGGCTGCTGTAGAGAATCATCAGCGTGAGAAATTCGCTGTGGTTGAGCTTGTGCGGTTTGAGCGTGAGCTCCAGCTCTTCCTGCAGGCGGCCGCCGACCATCAGCATCAGCCGGCTGAGCTTGGCCTTCTCGGCGGGCATGTCGGGAAGGGCGTCGCTGAGTCGCTTGACGCCTTCGTCCATCATGGCGATGCAGTTGCCGAGCGCAGCCATTTCACCAGCGCATATTTCATTGATGAAATAAAACGATAGCAAACCGTCGCCGCCTGCTGCAACGGGACGTTCCGTTGCCGATCCCTCAGGCGTGGCGTTCGCGAAAGGCGCTCAATCGGAAGAGCCGTTCGGCATTGGCTGAAGTCGCCGCGGCCACGGCTGCCTCGTCCTCATCGCGCAGCCGTGCCACGTGCGACAAGGTGGTGCGCACCCACGCGGGCTCGTTACGCTCACCGCGATGCTCCACGCCCGGTTGATCGGGAGCGTCGCTTTCCAGCAGCAGTTGCTCGATCGGCATGGCCGCAACCAGTCGGTGCAGCCGATGCGCTCCCGGATAGGTCAGCGGGCCGCCCAGGCCGAGCAGGAAACCGAGGTCAAGCAGCTGCCGGGCCTGCTCGTCGCTGCCGGAAAAACTGTGGACGACGCCGCGCAAACCGGGCGCCCTGCGCACGGCAAGGATCACCGCATCGACGGCACGCCGCGCGTGGATGATGACCGGCAACCGGCGTTCGCCGGCGATGGCCAGCTGGCGGGAAAAATAGCGTTGCTGTGCCTCTCGATCAGCATGCTCGACGAAGTAATCCAGGCCGATTTCGCCCACCGCGACCGCCGGGTGGGCGTCAAGCCAATCGGGCAGGGCGTCGAGGTCCTCCACGCGATGCTGCTCCTGGAACATCGGATGCAGGCCGTAGGCGGGAAAGACATCCGGGTGACGGTTGGCCAGGTCGGCAATGGCGTGCCAGCTTCGCCGATCCACTGCAGGGACGACCATCGCCTGAACGCCATGTCGCCGCGCGCGCGCCACGACCAACTCGCGGTCCTGGTCGAAGCGTCGGTGGTCCAGATGAAGGTGGCTGTCTACCAGGAGGGTCATGGTCTCGGTGATGGAACGGTCGGCTCGCTTCGATCGTGCGACTGCCATCACGTGAAAGCGAGGTGATGCACGAGAGCTAGGTCGGATTCAGTTAGGTAAGGTTTCAATGGGGACGAGACACGCGAAGGGGCGCAGCTCATGTTGCCTCGCGCGATTTGCAACGAGGAGAGTCATGATGAATCGTTTGATGGTCAACGTGCTACACGTGGGGATGGCGGCTGCGTTGGCGACCAGCCTGGCGGCCTGTAATCGCGAAGCGAATGCCGATGCCGGCATTGCCGGCGCGGATACGTCGACAGACAGCGCGGCCGCTGGTCCGAAGTATGGCAAGGTCGTGAGCGTGGATCCGGTCCGCAAGACCGTGACCACCCCGAAGGAGGTCTGCCATGACGAGGTGGTGAACACCACCACTCCGCCCAAGGATCAGCATCAGATCGCCGGTACGGCCATCGGCGCCGTGATCGGCGGCGTGCTTGGCAATCAGATCGGCGGGGGCAAGGGCAAAACACTCGCAACCGTGGCAGGTGCGGTCGGCGGCGGCTATGCGGGCAAGAAGATCGAGCAGAGTCGCCAGCATGCCACCACCACCTCCACCACGGAGCGCCGCTGCAGCACGGTGAGCACATCCAGCACCAAGCTGGTGGGCTATGACGTGCGCTATGAGTACAACGGCGTGACCCGCACCGTGCGCATGGATCACGACCCGGGCGACCGCGTGCAGGTGCAGGAAGGTGTCACTGCTGTATCCGATGTCCGCTGAGGAGTGCATATGAAAATCGTGACAGGCAAGACACTGATTCTCTCGGCCGCGCTGTCGGCCACGCTCGCCCTGGCGGGTTGTCAGACAGCGCCCTATGGCAACAACGGCGGCTACAACCGCCCCGCGCAGCCCGCCTATGGTTACAACAACCGTGGGCAGGGCCAATGCGACAGCTGCGGCGTGGTGAAGGAAGTCCAGCAGGTCTACGTGGAGCGCAACAGCAACGGTACCCTCGGCGCCATCATCGGCGCCGTGGCGGGCGGCGTGCTGGGCAACCAGGTCGGCAAGGGTGATGGCCGCAAGGCAGCCACCGTGGTCGGCGCCGTGGCCGGTGGCGTGGTGGGCAACAAGGTTGCCACCGCCAACAGCGGCAGTGACGTGGCGTGGCGCGTCACCGTCCGTCTCGACAGTGGCGAGTACACCACCGTGACCCAGGCTGAAGACCCGCACGTTCGCGCCGGGGATTACGTGGATATCCAGGGCGGTCGGGTCTACGCTCGGTGATGTCTGAAACGTGATCCGATTGAGTGAATTGGAGGTTTAGACGTCCAAAAAAAAGCCCTCCGGATGGAGGGCTTTTTTGTTGGGGCGATTTTCCGGATCAGTTGACGGCGTAGAAGCGATGTTCGCCAATCGTCAGGCTGTCCTGGTTGACCGACCAGTAAGGCACCATCGCGAGCGTGGCGAAATGATCTGCGTGCGGGACCACCAGTCGACGCTCGGCGGCGGGAAGCTGCCAATTGCTGATCGACTCGCCGGCAATCTTCCAGGCTTTCGCGAAAGCCTTCATGTTGGTGATGTCGAACGAACCGGGCGTGGTTGTCGTGGCGAACTGATGCGGGGCGGTGACGACCTTGCACACCGTGTTGCCCCACTGTCCGCGCTCGCGGCGTCGCAGAGCAACTTCGGCAACTGCCATCTGCCCCATGGTGGGCTCGCTGCGAGCCTCCAGGTAGACCGTGGTGGCCAGGCACGCCTGATCAGCCACAGGCTGCGGGAGGACGGAGGTCATCAACAGCAAAAGGGAAAGTTTCATGTCTGCCTCCAACGTGCTGTACGCACGTCCGGCATGAGCCGGAAACGCGCGCCGTTGCGGTGGACGGGCGGGCAGGCCGTTCCACCTGGATGAATGACACTTCGGCCGAAACCTGGGGCCATGGGTGCCGTTGCCACGGGATTGTGGCGAGGTCGGGCGGTCGCATCGGTGCGTAGCCTGACCAGTGCTGCGGGGACATCGTCGGGAGCTTCCCCCGGACTGCCTGCAACTGCTCCGCCACGGACGGCGGTCATTCCTTCCGGCACATGTTCCTGCCGGGTCGCGCCGATCCGGAATCTTCCGGTTCGTCGCGTGCATCGGTCTGCAAGAGGGCAGACCGCTCAAAAGTTTGGCGGAGACTAGTGGCGCAATTTGGCAATGGCAAGTGCCGGGACTTTCGAGTTCACATGGCACTCATGAACCAGGCATGCGCATTTGCCGCTCATGCAGGCCATGATTCTTGCCATGTTGCAGTGACGGCGCTGCCGGCGTGGCCGGTCAGCAACGGCGCTGCGGTGCCTGCGGCATCAACGGGGCAGAGGGCCAGCGCCTCGATGCCATGATCGGTGGACACAACGTCGAGCAACTGCACGGACGTGTTGCTGCTCGCGCTCGTCAGCAACGTGCCGGCCGGGACCGGTTGCGACAATCCGACTCGGCACAGCTGCCGTTTGTTGCCTCCGCGATAGTGCAGGCGCGCGACGAGCTCCTGCCCTGGATAACAACCCTTCTCCAGACTCACTGCACCGAGGCGATGAAGCGACAGCGCCGGTGGCAGGCATTTGCCGAGTAGTGGATCGGGCAGCCATGGCCAGCCCGCTTCGACTTGTTTCGCGCGCCAGCGGTTGTCGGCACCGTCCTGGTTCGAGAGAACGAGCGAATGGTTGCCACAACCGAACTGGATGGTGTCCCCCTCCTGGTGCACCTCATGCATGGGCCGAGCGGCGCCCGTATCGATCACCTGCGGCTCACCGACATGCATCGACAGCCTGGCGCGGAACACGAAGCGCGCGAGTTCGTGGCTCATCGAATCGGCGCTTCCACCGCGCAGCAGCAGCAGGAGGCGATCAGGTCCAAGCCGTGCGAGGTGGAAAAAGTTGCGCACACGGCCCTGGGCGTCGAGCCACGCGCTGAACCGCCAGGTTCCCGTCGCAACGGCTGACACGTCGCTGGAAAACTGGTTCTGCGCAAAGGCGAGGGCGTCCGGACCTTCAATGACAAGCGTCGGCGCGATGGTGGGTTGCGAAGTGTCGGGCATGGTTCAAGCAGTGGGGGTGCAGGGTGGTCAAGGCAAGGATGCGGCACCGCGTCAGGTTGTGCCGGCAGGGGCACAAGTATTACCCTTGTTCAGCTAAGAGAAGCCATGTCCGACAACCGCTCCCTTCCCGAAAACAAGCCATCGAGCGCTCCGGCGCCACGAGAGCCTGCGCCCGCAATTCCTGCGAGTCCGGTGAAGACGGAAGAGCGGCCGGCGCCGGATCCCACCCGCTACGGCGATTGGGAAAAGAACGGCCGCTGCATCGATTTCTGATTCGTCACGCCGGCGATGGCCGGTGTGCAGACAGGTGGCGATGGTCGGCGTGGACACCAGCGATTCCACACCAGGATAGCCGCCATGGCAGATACGCGACGCCCGCTTTCTCCGCACCTCCAGGTCTACAAGTGGCAGGTGCAGATGATGACTTCCATCCTGCATCGAGCCACCGGAATCGTGCTCGCCCTCGGCAGCGCGATCATCGTTTGGGGGCTGATGGCCCTTGCCGCCGGTGACGACGCGTTCCATGCGTTCAGGGCGTGCGCCGGCAGTCCGCTCGGTCTGGTCGTCCTGTTCGGCTGGAGCTGGGCGTTCGGCTATCACCTGTGCAATGGCATCCGCCACCTGGTGCAGGACACCGGTGCCGGCTACTCCATCCCGCAGTTCGTGCGTTCCAGCTGGCTGTCGGTGATCGGCAGCCTGGTGGTCACGCTGCTGGTGTGGGGCTACGTATTCATTTCAGGAGGTGCGGCATGAGCGCCAAGGATCTGCAGCATCCGATCAAGCGCGCGCGCGGCCTCGGCTCGGCGCAGTCGGGCGTCGGCCACTGGTGGACGCAGCGCGTCACGGCCATCGCCCTGGTTGTCCTCGGCGTGTGGTTTTTGGTCACGGTGCTGCGCCTGGCGCATACCGATGTCGAGACCGCCCGTACGTTGGTGGGCAAGCCGTGGAACGCGATCCTGCTGATCACTTTTGTGGTCACCATGTTCTGGCACGCCGTGCTCGGCCTGCAGGTGGTGATTGAAGATTACGTGCACACGCGCTGGAAGGAAGTCTCCTTGCTGGTGCTGGTGAAGTTCCTCGCGGTGCTGGGCGCGCTTGCGGGCGTGCTTGCGGTTCTGCGCGTCGCCCTGGGAGCCTGATGTGGAAAGCTACAAGATCCAACAGCATAAGTACGACGTGATCGTGGTGGGCGCCGGCGGCGCCGGCCTGCGCGCCACCTTCGGCCTGGCCGAGAAGGGCCTCAAGGCCGCGTGTATCAGCAAGGTGTTTCCCACCCGCTCGCACACCGTGGCGGCGCAGGGCGGCATCTCCGCCGCGCTCGGCAACATGGGCGAAGACGACTGGCGCTTCCATTTCTACGACACGATCAAGGGCTCGGACTGGCTCGGCGATCAGGACGCGATCGAGTACATGTGCCGCGAGGCGATCCCCGCGATCATCGAGCTGGAGCACTACGGCGTGCCGTTCTCGCGCACGGCCGAGGGCAAGATCTACCAGCGTCCGTTCGGCGGCATGACCACGCACTACGGCAAGGGCACCGCACAGCGCACCTGCGCCGCGGCCGACCGCACCGGCCACGCGATCCTGCACACGCTGTACCAGCAGGCACTGGCGCACGATGCCTCGTTCTTCATCGAGTACTTCGCGATCGATCTCATCTTTGACGATGAGGGCGTCTGCCGCGGCGTGCTGGCGCTGGACATGAACGAGGGCACGCTGCACTTCTTCCGCGGCCAGTCCGTGGTGCTGGCGACCGGCGGCTACGGTCGCGCCTATTTCAGCGCCACCTCGGCGCATACCTGCACGGGCGACGGCGGCGGCATGGTGCTGCGCGCCGGCCTGCCGCTGCAGGACATGGAATTCGTGCAGTTCCACCCCACCGGCATCTACGGCGCCGGCTGCCTGATCACCGAGGGCGTGCGCGGCGAGGGCGGCTACCTGACCAACTCCGAGGGCGAGCGCTTCATGGAGCGTTACGCGCCCAGCGCCAAGGACCTGGCTTCGCGCGACGTGGTCAGCCGCGCCATGACGATCGAGATCCGCGAGGGTCGCGGCGTCGGCGAGCACAAGGACCACATCCATCTGAACCTGATGCACCTGGGCGCGGAGGTGATCAACGAGCGCCTGCCGGGCATCGCCGAA
>DASUJJ010000301.1:0-8452 GCA_036279335.1 Dyella sp. | reverse complement strand
ACGGCAAGCCGCTGCCGTGGCGGCGCGACCTGCGCGAGATGTACGCGATCCACCTCGACGTGCCCGCCGGCGTCAGCCAGCTCGATCTGGCCTTTCAGTTCCTCTCGCCGGGCGACGGCGGCGCGTTCGGCGCCAGCGCGTCGTCCACGCCCAAGCTGGTGGACGTGGAGTTCAACCAGGTGGCGTTCTACCCGGCCGGGCACTACACGCGCCAGATCACCATCGCACCCAGCGTCACGCTGCCGGCGGGCTGGACGTTCGGCAGCGCGCTGGAGGTGGCCAGCCGCGCGGGCAGCACCACGCAGTTCAAGCCGGTCAGCTTCAACAACCTGGTGGACTCGCCGCTGATCGCCGGCGCCCACTTCAACCGCGTCGATCTTGATCCGGATGCCAAGGTGCCGGTGCACCTCAACGTGGTGGGCGATGGCGCCGACGACGTGAAGCTCAGCGACAAGCAGCTCGCCGGCCAGCGTGCCGTGGTGCAGCAGACGCTGAAGCTGTTCGGTGCGCACCACTACGAGCACTACGACTTCCTGCTCACGCTGTCGGACCACACCGGCCACTTCGGACTGGAGCACCACCAGTCCAGCGACGATCGCCTGCCGGCCAATTTCTTCACCGACGACACCATGCACACGCTGGCGGCCAGCCTCATGCCGCATGAGTACGTGCACTCGTGGAACGGCAAGTTCCGCCGCCCGGCTGATCTGTGGACGCCCACCTTCAACGAGCCCATGCAGGATGATTTGCTGTGGGTGTACGAAGGCCTCACCGACTACTGGTGCGGCGTGATCACGGCGCGCGCGGGCCTGTGGAGCACGGCGCAGTACCGCGACTCGCTGGCCTTGATTGCCGCGGCGATGGCGCACCGCACCGGGCGCAGCTGGCGCCCGCTGCAGGACACCGCCGACGCCGCGCCGCTGACCTATTTCGGCGGCGGCGGCTGGATCAACTGGCGCCGCGGCACCGACTTCTACCCGGAAGGCCAGCTGCTGTGGCTGGACGTGGACACGCAGATCCGCGCGCTGTCGCACAACAGGCGTTCGCTGGACGATTTCGCCCGCGCCTTCTTCGGCCAGGACAACGGCAGCTACGTCACCAGCACCTACACCTTCGACGACCTGATCGGCGCGCTCAACGCCGTGCAGCCATACGACTGGGCGACTTTCCTGCGCCAGCGGCTGGACTACACCGGCAGCGAACTGCCCGAGCACGGCATCGAGCGTGGCGGCTGGAAGCTGGTCTATACCGACCAGCCCAACGCCATGGACAAGGCGATGGAGCAGATGCGCCACGGCGTGAACCTGGCCTACTCGATGGGCCTTTCCGCCGGCAGCGATGGCCAGATCTACGACGTGCAGTGGAACGGCCCCTCGTTCAAGGCCGGCCTGGTGCCGGGCCTGGCCATCGTCGCCGTCAACGGCAAGGACTACTCGCCCGACGCGCTCAAGGACGCGGTGACCGCTGCCAAAGGGTCCGCCGCGCAAATCGAGCTGCTGGTCAAGAACGTCGACACCTACAGCACCTACCGCGTGGACTACCACGACGGTCTGAAGTATCCCCACCTGGTCCGCGCCAGCGGCAAAGATCTCATCGGCGATATCGCCGCCGCCCGCAAATAACCTTCAACTCGCTCCGCGGCTGGCGCGTGCGCTGGCCGGCTTTACCCACCACCCGCATCGAGGAGATGCCTCTTGAAAAACACCGCTCTCGCTTCCGCCCTGCTGATCGCCGGCCTCGGCCTGCTGGCCGCGCCCGCCCACGCCGACAGCGTGCCGCCCGTGCAGGACACTCCCTACGCGCCGGGCACGCTGAAGATCCACGTGGACGCCACCGACGTGGCGCACCGCGTGTTCCGCGTGCACGAGACGATTCCCGCCGTGGCCGGTCCGCTCACGCTGCTGTATCCGAAGTGGATTCCCGGCAACCATTCGCCCACCGGCCCGATCGACAAGTTCGCCGGCCTCACCGTCAAGGCCAACGGCAAGGTGCTGGAGTGGACGCGTGATCCGCTCAACGTCTACGCCTTCCATGTCGACGTGCCCGAGGGCGCCAGCGCGGTCGACGTGGACTTCCAGTTCCTCACCGCACAGGAGCGCAACCAGGGCCGCATCATGATGACGCCCGAAATGCTCAGCCTGCAGTGGGACAAGGTCTCGGTGTACCCGGCAGGCCACAACATCCGCATGATCAAGGCCGATGCCAGCGTCACCCTGCCGGCCGGCTGGGAAGGCGCCACCGCGCTGGAGCTGGCCTCCAGGGACGGCAACACCTGGAACTACAAGACCATCACCTACAACGCGCTGGTCGACTCGCCGATGCTTGCCGGCAAGTACCACAAGCAGGTCGATCTCGATCCGGGCACCGCGGTGCCGGTGCACATGGACCTGTTCGCCGACGCGCCGAAGTATCTCGAGTTCACGCCCGAGCAGATCAAGCCGCATCGCGAGCTGATCGATCAGATGTACAAGCTCTACGGCGCGCATCACTACAGCCACTACACCTTCCTCACCTCGCTCAGCGACAAGCTCGGCGGCATCGGCCTGGAGCACCACCAGTCCAGCGAAGACGGCGTCTCGGCCGACTACTTCACCGAGTGGAAGAAGAACGTGCTGGCGCGCGACCTGTTCTCGCACGAGTTCAACCACTCGTGGGACGGCAAGTACCGCCGCGGCGCGGACCTCACCACGCCCAACTTCAACGTGCCGATGAGCGACACGCTGCTGTGGGTGTACGAGGGCCAGACCCAGTTCTGGGGCTACATCATGGCCGCCCGCTCTGGCCTGTGGACCCCCGAGCAGACCCGCGACATGCTCGCCTACGCCGCCGCTACCTACGACAAGGGCCGTCCCGGCCTGGCCACCTGGCGCAACGTGCAAGACACCACCAACGATCCGGTCATCGCCCAGCGTTCCCCGCTGCCGTACCGCAACTACCAGGCCAGCGAGGACTACTACGTCGCCGGCGCGATGATCTGGCTGGAGGTGGACGCCAAGCTGCGCGAACTCAGCGGCGGCAAGAAGAGCATCGACAACTTCGCCAAGGCCTTCTTCGGCATGAACAACGGCGACTGGACGGTCAACACCTACACCTTCGAGGACGTGGTGAAGACGCTCGACGGCATCGCCCCGTTCGACTGGGCGCCGTTCCTGCGTGATCGCCTGGACGGCCACGGCCCGCTGACCAATGGCGTGGCCGAGCACGGCTGGAAGCTGGTCTACACCGACAAGCCGTCCGATGCGATCAAGGCGATCGAGTCGCAGCGCGGCACCGCCGATCTCACCTACTCGCTCGGCGTCTCGATCGGCAAGGACGGCGCCATCGGCGACGTGCTGTGGGACGGCCCCGCGTTCAAGGCCGGCCTGGCACCGGCGATGAAGATCGTCGCCGTCAACGGCACCGAGTACTCGGCCGACGCGCTGAAGGACGCCGTCACCGCCGCCGCGAAGGACAAGAGCCAGCCGGTCGAACTGCTGGTGAAGAACTTCGACAGCTACAAGACCGTGCGCATCGATTACCACGACGGCCTCAAGTACCCGCACCTCGAGCGCGACACCAGCAAGCCGGACACCCTGGCCAAGCTGATGAAGCCGCTCTAAGTCGCTTCGCTCCCTCTCTCCGCGCGGGGAGAGGGAGTGTTCCCGCACGACCGGATCGGCGTCGGCAGCGCGCGGCACCCGCCGCCGCCTCGCCAAGCGTCCGTCCAACTCCGCTATACTGCGCGTCCACCGCGATCCGGACCCCGTCCGCATCTCGGCTGGCCGCACCACACGCGCCCGTAGCTCAGCCGGATAGAGTAGTGGCTTCCGAAGCCATTGGTCGGGGGTTCGAATCCCTCCGGGCGCGCCATTTGCCATGGGTCATCGGATGCAGCGACCCGCGCACTCCCGATGAATGCGAGAGAGCTCCACCAGAGGCTCGAGCTCGACAAACGAACTCCGCTCCCGTGAGCGGAGTTTTTTTTATCGCCTGCTCTCGTGGACACCACGCATGTCTCCGGACGAGCGTGCAGGGCCCAAGCCGGGTCCGTATCGGTCGCGGCAAGCTGACGAGGTGTCGTCATCCCTCACGCAGTGGAGCACGGTGCCGACGTAACGGGAGTCGGTCGGTGAGCGAAGCACGATCTCTCCGACTCGACGAGGAACGTGCATGTCTTTCCCATGCTTGCGGCGGCTCGCGGCACTGCTGCTTCTATCACCCGCGTTGGCGCTGGCCGCGGGCAATCCGCTCAGCGTGCACGTCTTGAACCTGCAGGACGGCCTGCCTTCGCCCGGCATGACGGTCACGCTGGAGCGTCAGGATCAGGGGCGCTGGATATCGTTGTCCGAAGGCGTGACCGACAGCCAAGGCCGCATCGGCGGCCTGTATCCGGACGGACAGCCGCTACGCCACGGCGTGTATCGCGTCACGTTCAAGACCGGCGCGTGGTTTGCCCAGCGCCGCGCGCCCACGTTCTTTCCCGAGGTGCCGGTGATCGTCGCCGTGGATGGCTCATTGCCCCATTACCACGTGCCGCTGTTGTTGAGCCCCTATGGCTACTCCGTCTATCGGGGCAACTGACGCGTTCGCCGGTGCGCGCGGCCTCGCGACGCGAGTACCGCAGATTCACGGCGCGGTGATCGCGGCCGAACCATGGCCGCGGTGAATCCGGATCCTGATCGATCTCGTCGGAGCGACCGATCGCAGTGACCGTGGCGATCCGGCCGGTGGGTGACGCGCCGGCTCGTCATGCGTTCTCTCGCAAAGCAGGGATCTCTCCTGGCCCGACGCTTGGCCCGGTGTTGTCGCATGCGCTGTGCGGCGGATCGCACGGTGCTCGGATGCTTCTCCCGGCGCGCGCTTTGCCGCATCGCCATGACTTGGCGCCGGCGTGACCGAACCGCCGACGAGCCCGTCACGCAGCGTGCGCGCACGCCGGCTTGTGGCTGTTTGTGGACCGCAGGAACGTGCTGATAGAGTCGGCGCACAGGGCCCTTTGCGGCTACCGGTCCACGGCAATGGATGCCTGCGCAGCTATTGCCACGGCGACAAGAGTTCGGGGGAGCTCTGCATGACCGATACCGTTTCGCTACTGCGGCACGCCACGCATGCCGCCCACCGTGCCCTCGAGTCGAGTGCGATCGCACGCGACCTGATGTCGCCCGATCTGACGCTGGTGCGATACCGGCACATCCTGCAGGTGTGGCTGCGCGCCTGGTGCGTGCTGGAAGCGTCGCTGCGGCTGTCGACCGACTTCCCCCGTTACGCCTCCATGCTGCCGACGGCCCGCACCGTGAAGGGCATGCGGGACCTGGCGGCCGTGGATCGCCTGCTCGTGGCCGCGCCGCCCGATCCTCGCATCGATGTATGGGATACCCCGGCGCCGATTCCCGCCCGTGACGAGTTCGCCTTGCTGGGCATGGGTTACGTGGCCGTGGGCTCGAGCATCGGCGGCCGCGTGATTGCCCGCCACGTGTGCGCCACGCTGCCGCAGGAGCCCGGCGTGATCACCACGTTCTTCGATGACGATGGCGGTGATCCCGCGGCGTGGGGTCGCTGGTTGGGCGAGCTCAACCAGCGGGTCGTCTCGCCGCCGCAGCAGCACGCGTGCACCGAGGGCGCGCTGGCCACCTTTGCCCTGTTGCAGGGCGCATTTGCCTCGTACGCGGCGGGTTGCCGGACAGCCGAGGAGGCGGCCCCATGAATCCCACACCCTTCCAGGTGTCGTCGGACGATCTGGACAACTGTGCCCGCGAGCCCATCCATCTCACCACCTTCATCCAGCCGCACGGCTTCCTGTTTGCCTGTCGTCGCGACGACCTGTGCATCGAGTTCGCCTCGGTCAACGTCGAGACGTATATCGGCCTGCCGGCGGCGGAGGTGCTGGGCACGCCCATCGAGCGCTATCTGAAGGAGGACGCGGATTTCGTCCGCCGCACGCTGGCCGGGCTGGACGAGGACGTGCCGAAGTCGGTGCATCTGAACATTCGCGCGCGGCAGGGCGAGCTGACCAATTACGAAGTGCTCGCGCATGCCAGCAAGCGCCGCGTGATCATCGAGTTCATGCCGTTCACGCATGTGCCGGTCGAGATCGACAACCGCGCCATGCTGGAGGATGCGACGGTCAAGCTCGGGACGCTGCACAACTACAAGTCGCTTCCGGCCTTCCTCGACAGTTGCGTCGACCAGATCCGGCACATCTCCGGCTATCAGCGCGTGATCCTGTATCGCTTCCTGCCCGACTGGAGCGGCGAGGTGCTGGCCGAGTCGGTGCAGGAGGGCTATCCGCCGCGTTTCAAGGGGCTGCGTTTCCCGGCCTCGGACATCCCCGCGCAGGCGCGCGAGCTTTACCGCACCAACACGCTGCGCGTGATCGGCGACGCGGAGGCGGAGCCCGTCGCCATCGTCGGCGCGGCCGGCGCGGACACGCTCGATCAAAGCCACAGCATGCTGCGCTCGCCGTCGCCGGTGCACCTGGTCTACATGCGCAACATGGGCGTGCGCGCGTCGATGACCGTGTCGCTGCTGAAGGACGGCGAGCTGTGGGGCATGATCACCTGCCACCACGACGAACCCCGCCTGCCGCCCTCGCAGATCCAGCGCATCGCCAAGATGCTCTGCGTGCTGGTGGCCGAGATGGCGATCCTGCGCATCGACATCCTCGAGCGGCGCGAGGCGGGCATCCGCCTGATCGCGATGCGCAAGGGACTCAACCGGCTGACCCACGTGCTGCACGGGCACGAGGCGTTCGGCAAGCTGGCGAAGACCGCGTTGCGCGAGATCGCGCCGATCCTCAATGCCCAGGAATTCGGCCTGGTGCTCGACGGGCAGATGATCCATGCGCCGCGGGTGAGCGACGCGCTCAAGCACTACCTGCTGATGAAGGCGGAACGGCTGGGCGCCGACGCGGCCGAGTTCACCCACTGCATGTCCGACGACCCGGAGTATCCCCCGGGCAGCGCACGACGCTGGGCGGGCGTCGCGCTGATCCGCATACCCGGGGTGGAGCGCAGTTACCTCTGGTTCTTGCGCGAGCAGGTAGAGCGGCAGATCCGCTGGGCCGGCGCGCCGAGCAAGACCGTGCAGGTGCTGCCCGACGGCATGCGCGTGGTGGGGCCGCGCGAGTCGTTCACCGAGTGGCAGCAGGCGGTGCTGGGGCAGAGCGACCACTGGTCCGCCGACGAAAAGGATGCGTGCCTGGAAGTGGCGCGCGAGATTGCCGATACCTGGATCTGGGTGCGCTCCAAGCGCCTGCAGTCCGACCTCGGCATGCTCGGCTCGTGCATGGCGCGACTCAACGACATGGTCGTGGTGACCGATGCCATCTCCATCGACGAACCCGGCCCGCGGATCATCTACGTCAACGACGCGTTCGTGGCGGGAACCGGCTATCAGCGTGAGGAAGTGCTGGGCCGCTCGCCGCGCATCCTGCAGGGGCCGGACACGCAGCGCGAACCGCTGGACGCGATACGCGCCGCGCTCACCGCGTGGCGGCCGGTCACCGTGGAGCTGCTCAATTACCGCAAGGACGGCAGCCCGTACTGGGCCGAGCTGGCGATTGCGCCGGTCGCCGACAGCACGGGGTGGTACACGCACTGGGTCGCCATCCAGCGCGACATCGGCGAGCGCCGCCTGGCGCAGCAGGAGATCCAGCAGCTGGTGTTCTACGACCCCCTCACCGGCTTGCCGAACCGGCGCATGCTCACGGATCGCCTGCGCGTGGCGATCAGTACGGCGCACCGGTTCTCGCGGACCGGCGCGCTGATGTTCATCGACCTGGACAACTTCAAGGATCTGAACGACACCGCGGGTCACGACGTCGGCGATGAGCTGCTGCGCCAGGTCGCCCGCCGCTTCCAGGAGGCCCTGCGCACCGAGGACACGGTTGCGCGGCTGGGCGGCGACGAGTTCGTGGTGATGATCGAGGGCCTGAGCCCGGAGCCGTCCGAGGCGGCGGCGGTGGCCCAGCACCTGGCGGAAAAATTGATCGCCAACGTCAGCCGGCCGTTCGACCTGCGCAGCGGCCACTACACCCCCACGGCGAGCATCGGCCTGACCCTGCTGAACTGGGAGCCGCACACCACCAGCGTGGAGGAATTGCTCAAGCAGGCCGACATCGCGATGTATCAGGCCAAGGCCGCCGGTCGCAACGCGTGGCGGTTCTACGATCCGGAAATGCAGGCCGAGCTGGTGGCGCGCAACATGCTCGAGTCGCGCCTGAAGTCGGCCTTTGAGGAGCGGCGGCTGGAGGTGCACTACCAGCCGATCTTCAACGCCCAGCGGGCGGCCGTCGGCGTCGAGGCGCTCGTGCGCTGGAACGAGGGCAACCTGGGCTGGGTGTCGCCCGAGCGCTTCATTCCGCTGGCCGAGGCGAACGGGCTGATCGTGCCGATCGGACTGTGGGTGCTGGAGGATGCGTGCCGCCTGCTGCGCGCCTGGGAAGACCAGCCGGACCGATCGACGATGACCGTCG
>DASUJJ010000300.1:0-7264 GCA_036279335.1 Dyella sp. | reverse complement strand
GGCCATGGCCGGGCGCATCGCCGACGGCGATTTACAGCGTCCGACCGACGAGCCGGAGTTCGCCCCGGCCAGCCTGCTCGGCGCACTGCAGCGCATGCGCGACAAGCTCACCGACATCGTCTACGAAGTGCAGCGCGGCTCGCAGGTGGTCTCCACTGCCGCGCGGCAGATCGCCAGCGGCAACGACGACCTCAGCCAGCGCACCCAGGAGCAGGCCTCCTCGCTGGAGGAAACCGCCGCCTCGATGGAGGAGATGACCTCCACCGTCAAGCAGAGCGCCGAGAACGCCAGCCACGCCAATCAGCTGGCTGCCGCTGCCCGCACGCAGGCCGAGCACGGCGGTGAGGTGGCCTCGCGCGCCAGCGGCGCCATGCGCGAGATCGAGGCCGCCAGCCGGCAGATCACCGACATCGTGCAGCTGATCGACGAGGTCGCCTTCCAGACCAACCTGCTGGCGCTGAACGCCGCGGTGGAAGCGGCGCGCGCCGGCGAGCAAGGCCGCGGTTTCGCCGTGGTCGCCACCGAAGTGCGCAACCTGGCCCAGCGCAGCGCCGCCGCCGCCAAGGACATCAAGGGGCTGATCAACACCACCGTGGACAAGGTGCAGGCCGGCAGCGCGCTGGTGGACGAGTCCGCCGCCGCGCTCGGCGAGATCATCGGCGGCGTCAAGCGCGTTACCGACATCGTGGCCGAGATCGCCGCCGCGGCGCAGGAGCAGTCCATCGGCATCGACCAGGTGAACCATGCGGTCACCCAGATGGACGAGGTCACCCAGCAGAACGCCGCGCTGGTGGAGGAAGCCTCCGCCGCCGCACGCGCCATGCAGGACCAGGCCGACGCCCTGGCCGAACAGATGCGCTACTTCCGCCTGCACGGCGAGGGCGAGCAGAGCGAAGTCGTCGCGGCGCCCAGGGTCGCGTCTACTGGTTCGGTGCCGCGCGCGGCGGCGCGTGCCCCGAGCGGTGCCAGCCGCGTGCCCAAGGTGCAGCCGGTCACGGCAGGCGCGTGGCAGGAATTCTGAGTCACCCCCTGTCTCCGCCGGCACGCTGCCGGTGGGGACGAAAGCGCAGCGCGCGGGCGCTCCGTTCATCACCTCAGGCCACGCCATCGTCATGACCAAGACCGCCGCCTCGCTGCCCACGCACTACCTCACTTTGCTGCTGGGGGATGACCTCTACGCCCTTCCGCTGGGCGCCGTGAAGGACATCCGCGGCAGCACCGGCGCAAGCGCGCTGCACGGGGTGCCGGAGTACGTCATCGGCTGGCTGGCGCACACGCTGGGCCGACTGCCGCTGGTCGACCTGCGCCGACGCATCGGCCTGCCGCCCCGCGCGGGCAACGGCCCCACCGTGACCGTGGTGCTGGAGCGCGCCGGCCGGCAGCTGGCCGTGGTGGCCGACGCCGTGGCCGAGGTGGTTGATCTGGGGATCGCTGACGAGATCACTGTCGTCGCCGCGCCGGATGCGCGCGCCGAGCTGGCCTGGCTCAAGGGCGCCGCGGCGGCAGGCGATCGCATGGTGCTGATGCTCGACGCCGACCAGCTGATCGCCCCGGCGGACCTGTCATCTGTGCAGGCGGCGATGGCCGAGGCCGCGATCGCACAGGCGGCGTGAGTTGGCGGGGTCGCGAGTTGGGGCGCGCCATCGAAAGCGTCGGGGCTGAAGCTCCTCCCACAAGAGCGCTGCGCCATGGCCTTGTGGGAGCCACTTCAGTGGCGACGCTCTCGACCCTGCCAATCAGCAGTTGGCACTGAAGCCAACCATCGCTTCCACGGCCCGCCGGACGTGATCCGCGTCACGAACCGCTGCCTCTCCAGCTCAAGTTTCCCCGTCTCCGGTCGATCCGCTGGCAGACAGCAAGCGCCGCGCGGCGCTCTCGCATACGAGGCCCTCCATGTACGAAGCATCCGCTCCCGACGCACCGCCTTCGCAGTACCTCACGCTCAAGCTCGCCCACGAGGAATACGGCGTGGACATTCTCGCCGTGCGCGAGATCCGCGGCTGGGCGCCGGTGACGCGCATCCCGCAGGCGCCGTCCTACGTGCTGGGCGTGCTCAACCTGCGCGGTGCGATCGTGCCGGTGATCGACATGCGCCTGCGCTTCGGCCTGCCGCGCGAGGAATACACCGCCAACACCGTGACCGTGATCGTCACCGTGGCCGGGCGCCATTTCGGCGTGGTGGTGGATGCCGTGTCCGACGTGCTGGACGTTGACCCTGCGCAGATGCGCCCGGTGCCGGACATGGGCACCACCGTGGATACCGAATACCTCAAGGGGCTCACCGCCGTGGACGAGAGGATGGTGCTGCTGCTTGACGTGGACAAGCTGCTGCAGCCGCAGGACGCGCAGATGCTCGAAGCCGCCCTTCCGCCCGTCGCCGAAGTCAAAGCCGTTGCCTGACAGGATTATTCGATGAAATTGCCCAAGCTCGCGTTCAAGATTCCGACCTTCACCATCCGCTGGCGCTTGCGGATCGTGCTGGGCATGCTGATGCTGATGCTGCTGATCGGTGCGGCGATCGGCTTCGGTTCGATGCAGTTGCAGAACGAAGGGCTGCGCCGCGTCTACCAGGACGAGATGTTGCCGGCCAACATGGTCGCGCGGATCAACAACAAGTCGCTGCTCGCCTTCATCCTGATGAGCGAGGCCAGCACCATGGTCGACAAGCCCGACCAGCTCAAGCAGAAGCTGGCCGAGTACACCGCACTGCAGGGCGAGCTCACCGAGCTCAAGGCCAGGTTCCTGAAGCTGCCCAAGAGTCCTGCGGTGGACGCGCTGTACAAGAAATACCAGGCGATCGACACCGATTACGCATCTGCCCGCAAGGACATGGAAGACGCCCTCAACGCGGCCGATGCCGGCGCCGTCGACGTGCTGGAAATGGAAGTGCGCCCGCTGCTGCTCACCCGCCAGGACACGCTGACCCAGTTGATGGAAGTGCAGCGCGAAGAGGCGCTGAAGATCTACAACGACCAGGTCGCCCGCTTCAAGCTGGTGCGCATGGTGAGCATCACCGCGCTGGGGCTGGGCCTGGTGCTGGCCATCATCATGGCGCTGGCGCTGAGCCGCTCCATCATCCGCACCCTGGCCTACGCCGGCAAGATCGCCCGCGACATCGCGCAGGGCAAGCTGGGCCACGACATCCAGGTCAACCGCAAGGACGAGCTGGGTGAACTGCTCGACGCGTTCCGCACCATGGACCTGCGCCTGTCGGCCATCGTCGGCGAAGTACGCAACGGCTCCGGTGAAGTCAGCACGGCCGCGCAGCAGATCGCCCGCGGCAATGACGACCTCAGCCAGCGCACGCAGGAGCAGGCCTCCTCGCTGGAAGAAACCGCCTCGTCGATGGAGGAGATGACTTCCACCGTGAAGCAGAACGCCGAGAACGCCAGCCACGCCAACCAGCTCGCCGTCAGCGCCCGCCAACAGGCCGAGCGCGGTGGCGAGGTGGTGACCCAGGCGGTGGTCGCGATGAAGGCGATCAACGAATCCAGCCGCAAGATTTCCGACATCGTCAGCCTGATCGACGAGATCGCGTTCCAGACCAACCTGCTGGCGCTGAATGCTGCCGTCGAGGCCGCCCGCGCCGGCGAACAAGGTCGCGGCTTTGCCGTGGTCGCCACCGAGGTGCGCAACCTGGCCCAGCGCAGCGCCGGTGCGGCCAAGGAGATCAAGGGCCTGATCAAGGACAGCGCCGAGAAGGTGCACAACGGCACCGCGCTGGTCGACCAGACCGGCAAGTCGCTGGCCGAGATCGTCGACAGCGTGAAGAAGGTCACCGACATCGTGGCCGAGATCGCTGCGGCCAGCGCCGAGCAGTCCGCCGGCATCGACCAGGTGAACCACGCCGTGCTGCAGATGGACGAGATGACCCAGCAGAACGCCGCCCTGGTGGAAGAGGCCGCCGCCGCCGCCCGCGCCATGCAGGAGCAGGCCGCCGAGCTGACCCAGCAGGTGGGTTTCTTCCAGCTCGACGAGGGCATGGGCCAGGTGGCGGCGTCGGTGACCACGCGGGCGAAGGCGGTGGCCGCCGAGGCCGAGGCCGTGTTTGCCGCGGTGCGCAGCGCGCCGGCCCAGCCCCGGCCGTCCAAGCCGGCCCAGCGCGCGGCCGAAACCGCCGACGCCGGTGCCTGGAAGGAGTTCTGATCGATGCCCGCGCCGCTCGCCAAGCACGACGATCGCGTTGCCGCGGCGGGCGCTCCGGCGGGGGCCATGAACGGGCCGTCGCTGGGTGATGCGGACTTTGCCTTCCTGCGCCAGTTTGTCTACGAGCAGTGCGGCATCGCGCTGAGCGAGCAGAAGCGCCAGCTGGTGCAGGGCCGGCTGCAGCGACGCCTGCGCGCACTGCAGCTGCGCGACTTCAGTGAGTACTGTGAGCTGCTGCGGCGCGAGCCCGACGCGGAGCTCGGCGAGCTGGCCAGCGCCATCAGCACCAACGTCACCTCGTTCTTCCGCGAGATGCACCACTACGACCTGCTGGTGGACAAGCTCCTGCCGGAGTGGATCGAGCGCAAGCGTCGCGACGGCGGCCGCCTGCGCATCTGGTCCGCCGGCTGCTCCACCGGCGAGGAGCCCTACGCTATCGCGATGGTGCTGGCCGAAGCGCTGGAACGAACCGGCGCGAAGATCGACGCGAAGATCCTGGCCACCGACCTGTCGCCGCAGGCGCTGGAGCAGGCGCGCCAGGGCGTGTACGCGTTCGATCGCCTGGGCGGCGTCAGCGAAGAGCGGCGCAAGCGCTGGTTCCTGCGCGGGCAGGGCGAGTACGACGGACTGGCCTCGGTGCATCCGCGCCTGCGCGAGCTGGTCGCCATCCTGCCGCTGAACCTGCTGCACGAATGGCCGATGCAAGGCCCGTTCGACGCGATCTTCTGCCGCAACGTGGTGATCTATTTCGACAAGCCGACCAAGGAAAAGCTGTTTGCCCGCTACGCGCAGCTGCTGCCGGCGGGCGGCTATCTGTTCCTCGGCCACTCCGAGTCGATGCACGGCTTGAGCAACGATTTCGAACTGATCGGACGCACCGTCTACCGGAAACGGCCATGACCATCGCCGTGCCCCCGCTGCCGCCGGTGCAGGGGGTGGATCGCGGCACCGTTTTGCCCGGGTTCGAGCACATGCGCCGGTTCTTCGATCCGGCCCACTCGATGATGACGGTGAAGGTGTTGCCGGGCGAGTACTACGTGAGCCGGCTCGACGAGCTGGTGTCCACCGTGCTCGGCTCGTGCGTCTCCGCCTGCATCCACGATCGCCGGCTCAAGCTCGGCGGCATGAACCACTTCATGCTGCCCGAGCCCAGCGGCGAGCGCGGCGCCGAGCGAGACAGCTGGTCGGCCACGGTGGGCCGTGCCGCACGCTACGGCAACGACGCGATGGAGCACCTGATCAACGCCCTGCTCAAGGCGGGCAGCCGGCGCGAGGACTGGGACGTGAAGGTGTTCGGCGGTGGCCGCGTGCTGTCGCAGATGACCGACGTGGGCGCGCGCAACATCGAGTTCGTGCAGCGCTACCTGCGCACCGAAGGTCTGGCGGTGACCGCGTCGGACCTGGGCGACGTGTATCCGCGCCAGGTGCAGTTCTTCCCCGTGACCGGAAAGGTACGCGTGCGGCAGATGCGCGGCCGCGACGAATTCGCCCTGGTGGCGCGCGAGAAGCAATACCTCAAGCAGTTGGCAAACGATCCGATAAAGGGAGAGGTGGAGTTGTTTTGAGGGGTGTTGCCGTACCGCATAGGCACAGCGCGCCCCGCGCTTCGTCAGGGACATCGGGACACACCTCAGGGCGTCATTCCCGCGAAAGCGGGAATCCATCTTCGAGGCGCCACAAAGTCAAAGTGGATGCCCGCGTTCGCGGGAATGACGTCCGGCAAGGGTGACGCTGCAGCGACGGGCGGACACCGCACAAAGCGTCGAAGCACGTCACCGCGACACGGTGGCGACACGTTGGAAGAGCAGGCAGAGAGAACAGGCAATGGAAAGAGTACGCGTCCTGGTGGTCGACGATTCCGCGCTGGTGCGGAAGCTGATGTCGGCCATGCTCTCGGCCGATCCGCGCATCGAAGTGGTCGGCACTGCGGCCGATCCGCTGATTGCGCGCGACAAGATCAAGCAGCTCAACCCCGACGTGCTCACGCTCGACGTGGAAATGCCGCGCATGGACGGCATCACCTTCCTGGAAAACCTCATGCGGCTGCGGCCGATGCCGGTGGTGATGGTGTCTTCGCTGACCGAGCAGGGCGCCGAGGTGACGCTGCGCGCTTTGGAGCTGGGCGCGGTGGATTTCTTCACCAAGCCCAACAGTGATCTCGCCAACAGCTTTGCCGAGGGCGCGCAGGAGATCTGCGCCAAGGTGATCGCCGCCGCGGGCGCCAAGCCGCGCGTGCGCACCGAAGTGCGCAAGCTCGACGTGCCGCCGCGACTCTCGGCTGATGCGGTATTGCCGCGCGCCAGCGGCGCGGGCACCCGCGCGGGCAGCCCGATGATCGCCATCGGCGCCTCCACCGGCGGCACCGAGGCGATCCGCGTGGTGCTGGAGCAGATGCCGCCCGACGCGCCACCGATCCTGATCACCCAGCACATTCCCGCCGCCTTCAGCGGCCCGTTCGCCGCGCGCATGGACACCTGCTCGGCGATGCGCGTGTGCGAGGCGCACGACGGCCAGCCGATCCAGCCCGGCCACGCCTACATCGCGCCGGGCAGCCAGCACCTGCTGGTGATGTGGGACGGCGCCAAGCACGTGTGCCGCCTGCACGACGGCCCCGCGGTGAACCGGCACAAGCCCAGCGTGGACGTGCTGTTCCGCTCGCTCGCCGCCAGCGCGGGCGCTTCCACCGTGGCGGTGCTGCTCACCGGTATGGGCGACGACGGTGCGCGCGGCCTGCTGGAACTGAGCCAGGCCGGCGCACGCACGCTGGTGCAGGACGAAGCGACCTCGGTGGTGTGGGGCATGCCCGGCGCCGCCTGGAAACTTGGCGCCGCGCGCGAAGCGCTACCGCTGGACGATATTGCCGCGCGCCTGCTCACGCTGGCGCGCCAACCCTTCAAAAGCGCCGTCGGCGCGTGATCGAGCAAACCCCCATGACTGCCATCGTCTCGTTCTTCCAATCCCGCCTCGTTGCCGGCCTGCTGGCCAGCACGGCGGCGCTGCTGCTGTGCCTGATCTGGCACCCGGTGTGGCTGGCGCCTGTGCTGGTGATCGCGCTCACTGCGGTGTGGATCGTCGAGAGCCGCCGGGTGCCGCCGGTGGTGCCGGCCGAAGCGGCGGT
>DASUJJ010000299.1:0-5800 GCA_036279335.1 Dyella sp. | reverse complement strand
GCCGACACGCTGCGCGCCAGCTCCTGTTCGCCTTCGCGCCGGATCGTCTCGTGCAGCACCACCGGCCGCGGCGGGCGCAGGTCGTGCACGTCGCCGCGTTCCTCGCGCGACATGGCAAAGCCTTCGCCTTCCGCTTTCGTGATCGGTTCGCTCTCGGACTGTTGGCTCATGGAGGTATCTCGCGGTGGGCGGCCGTCCACCGTACGGCACAGCATGTCACGCCCGCGTCGACAGCCGCCGCAGGTTGCCCGGCGGCCCGCCGATGGGCATGCGGCCATGCGCTACCTCCCTCGCGTGGTCACCGCCGCGGGCCTGCAGGCCCGCCAGCGGGGACCGCGCTGTTCGCGCGCCGCGCGGGACAAAGGGCGGACATGCCGTCGGCCATCGGCGGAACGAACGTCCGGAGCAGCGCCAGTGAGTCACGGTAAAAGCCGTCTGGCGTGGTGCGAACGATCGCTGATCGCAGGTACTTGCGCGTCGCTGGGCGAACGGCGATCGTTGCGTCCGCCTGTCAGGGGACAGGTCAAATCACAGGGGAAACTCCATGACGATGGTTTTTCGCGCGCGCAGCGCGCTGTTGCCCATGCTGGTCACGCTGTCGCTGCTCATCGGCGCTCCCGCGGCGGCGCAAACCACCGATTTCAAGAACGGCACCTACATGGTGAGGGACGGGGGTTACACCATCGAAGTCAGCCACGATGGGGCCGGCATGCGAGTGCAGGAGCCGAACAAGGACTCGCACTACACCCAGGTGTCGCCGGGCACCTACCAGGTCTACAACGAAAACACCCAGACCAACTACGGCATGCGCGTGGTCGACGATCACACGCTGATGGCGTTCAAGCCCGATCAACCCGATGCGCCGGCGACCGAACTGGTGTTGATCAACAGCGCGCCGGGCGAAGGCGGAGTGACGGTATCCGATGAGGTAGCGGGCCGCTACGAAGCGTTGGCCGAGCAGTATCGGCAGAAGTCCGAAAGCGATCCGGCCAACATCCAGGTCTGGACCGCCTGCTCGGCCGTGGCGCTCAAGCGCAGCGTCTCCAATGCCGAAGAGGCGGATGCTTTCAGCAACCAGATGGCCGCCATGCTCAAGCAGATGCTGGTCGACACCAACACCTCGCCGTGCCCGGACGCGATTCCGCAGTGGTAACCCGGGCTTGAACGTCCAGCGCAACAGCCGCTCCTTGTGCGGGATCGTACGAGGAGCGGCATAGCCGGAAGGTACGCGCGCGACGCGTACCGCCTGGACATCACCGCGCCGACGTCACCCGCCACACCGTATTGCCCACGTCGTCGGCCACCAGCAGTGCCCCGCTGCCGTCGATGACCACGCCCACCGGTCGACCGCGGGCCTGGCCCTGGGCATCGACGAAGCCGGTCAGCACGTCTTCGGGCAGGCCGCTCGGCTGGCCGTTGCGGAAGGGCACGAACACCACCTTGTAGCCGCTGATCGGCCTGCGGTTCCACGAGCCGTGCTGGCCCACGAAGGCGCCGCCGGCGTAGTGCGCGGGCAGTGCACCGGACGTATAGAAGGCCAGACCCAGCGAGGCGGTATGCGGGCCCAGCGCATAGTCGGGCGCAATCGCCGCGACAACTTTCGTGGCATCGGTGGGCTGCACGCGCTTGTCCACGTGCTCGCCGTAATAGCTCCACGGCCAGCCGTAGAAACCGCGGTCGCGCACGCTGGTCATGTAGTCGGGCACCAGGTCCGAGCCGATTTCGTCGCGCTCGTTCACCGCCACCCACAGTGCGCCGCTCTGCGGCTGCCACGCCATGCCGTTGGGGTTGCGCAGGCCGGTGGCGTAGGGGCGCGACTGCCCGCTGGCGACATCCACCGCGATGATCCGCGCACGGCCCTGCTCGGCCTCCAGCCCGTTCTCGCCCACGTTGCTGTTGGAGCCGATGGTGACGTAGAGCGTGCGCCCGTCCGGGCTGGCGATGAGGTTCTTGGTCCAGTGGTGGTTGAGCGGGCCGGCGGGCAGGTCGATCAGCTTGCGGCCGGACGCGGTGATGCGCGTCTCGCCCTCGTGGAAAGGGAAGGCCATCACCGCGTCGGTGTTCGCGACGTAGAGCGTGTCGCCCACCTTCGCCATGCCGAACGGTGAATGCAGATGGTCGAGCAGCACGCTGCGCATGTCGGCCATCCCGTCGCCGTCGGTATCGCGCAGCAGGGTGATTCGGTCGGCGCTGGGTACGGTGGCGCCGGCCCGCGTCATGATCAGGTCAGCCACCCAACCCTTGAAGCCGGCGCTGTCCTGCGGTCGCGGCGGGGCGTTGGTTTCGGCCACGAGCACGTCGCCGTTCGGCATCACCGCGAGCCAGCGTGGATGATTGAGATCCTTCGCGAAGGCCTGCACCGCCAAACCTTGCGCCGGCGTGGGCGTGGCACCGGCTGGCCAGCCCACCGCCTCGGCAATCTTCACCGTCGGCAGCAGCGTGGCGTTCGGTGGCGGCAGCACGGGATGCGGGCCGCTGCCTTCCTTGACGGTGAGGGTGGCGCTTTCGCCGCAGCCGCCGAGCGCGATCAGCGACATGGCGAGCAGGGCAGTGCACGAGCGGCGACGCTGAGGACGCATGAGTGGACTCCATCGATGAACAGATCGGTGGGTTGCCCCACCAGGCATGTATACGCGCTCGGTCGCTGCTTGGGTGCAGGTGACGCGAGCGCAACACCTGGGTGAGGGGCGTCGGGCGAGCTGTCGTCAGTGAACGGCGTGGCGGGGGTGCGGCGTCTTTCGTTGCTTCGTGGAGGTACCCCTGCGTACCAAGGGTGCTGCCGGATTGGCGCATTCCGTAGCTCCTGGCAGGGCGCGAGTGGGGATCCCGGCCTCGCGCGGTGTCGGACCTTCAAGGAAGCGTTCCTTCTCCCACCGGGAGAAGCTGGCGCGCAGCGACGGATGAGGGTGCGGGGCGCAGCGCGAAGACTCGCTCTGCTGGAGACCCTCACCTCAACTGACCTCCCGGCGGGAGAGGAGCTGTTTCATCCGTTGCCGCGTGCCCCATCGCCTGATCCGGGTCAGTGCGTGCGGTCAGCCAGCGCCGCAGCATGCAGATGCACGGTATCGCCCCGCGTCCTGCGGATCCGCCGTTGCATTCACCCAAGGAGAGCGGTTGTGTCGAGCAAGTCGTACAAGCAGATCACCCACGATCTGCATCAGTCGATTGCCAGGATTCGCGCCGAGGCCCCGGGCACCATGGCCGGGTTTTCGGCGATGTCCAGGAGCGCGATGGAAGCCGGCGCGCTGTCGGCCATCGACAAGGAACTGATGGCGCTGGCCATCGGCGTGGCCACGCACTGCGACGGCTGCATCGGTTTTCACACCAAGGCGCTGGCCCGGCTGGGCGTGGAGCGGGCCAAGCTGATGGAGACGCTGGCGGTGGCGGTATACATGGGCGGTGGGCCGTCGCTGATGTATGCGGCCGATGCCCTGCGCGCCTACGAGGAGTTCACTGCCGCGGACTGAGCGGCCGCGGCCGGTGCCCGCTCAGCTCGTGGCCCGCATCGTGGGCAAAGCGCAGGTGCCACACGGTGGAGCTGAGCGACGCCACGGTGACTGCGATGAAGGCGAAGGAGAAATCCATCACCTGCGGCTGGGCGTGCCCGCCGACTGTCATCGCCAGACGCAGCAGCAGCGCACCGGCGCAGATGCCGAACGAAAGCATCAGCTGCTGCAGCGTGGTGTACAGGCTGCTCGCCGCGCCCAGCCGCTCGCGCGGCACGCGTTCGTAGGCCACGGTGTTGTAGGCGGCGAACTGGAACGACATGGACGCCCCGCATGCCATCAGCAGACCGAACATCAGTCCGAACGGCCAGTCCGGCCGAAAGAACGCGCACACCGCGTAGCCCAGGCTGCTCAGCACGCCATTGTAGAGCATGCCGTTGCGGAACCCCGTGAGCTGCAGGAGTCGCGGCGTGATGGCGCGCGTGAGCAGCGCGCCCAGCGCGGTAGCGAGGATCAGCTGGCCGCTGCGCACCGCCGACAGGCCAAAGCCGATCTGGAACATCAGCGGCAGCAGGAATGGCTGCGCGCCCTGGGTGATCCGCATCAGCGAGCCGCCGATCACCGAGAGGCGGAACGAGTCGATGTGCAGCAGCGAGAGATCGAGCAGCGGATCGCGCCGCCGACGGGCGTGCCACAGATAGCCAAGCGACGCCGCCGCGCCGACCAGCAGCAGGACGAGTGCAATCGCCAGGTTGCCGCTTTGCCCGATCAGCTCCAGCCCGAACAGCAATCCGCCCAGTCCCACGCCGCACAGCGCAAAACCCCCGAGGTCGAAGCGCGGCGGCTGCGCGACGGGCGGGATCCTGGCGATGAAGCGTCGTACCAGCCAGTAGCCCAGCACGCCGATAGGCAGGTTGATGTAGAAGATCCAGCGCCAGCTGAGGTAGGTGACGATCAGCCCGCCCAGCGGCGGCCCGGTGAGCGGCCCCAGGAACGCCGGCACCAGCGACCACGACATCGCCGACACCAGATGCTTGCGCGGGACGGTGCTGAGCAGGATCAGCCGGCCGATCGGCGCCATCATCGCGCCGCCCGCTCCCTGCAGCAGTCGCGCCGCCACCATGGCGGGCAGGTTCGGCGCCAGCGAGCAGGCGATCGAGCCGAGCAGGAACACGCCGATGGATGCAGCGAACACGCGCGTGGTGCCGAAACGCTCGGCCACCGCGCCGCTGGCCGGAATCAGGATCGCCAGCGCCAGCAGGTAGCTGGTCATCGCGATGCTCATGGCCGGCGCGCCGACGTGAAAATCCCGCGCCATGGTGGGCAGCGCCGTGGCCAGCACGGTGGCGTCCATCTGCTCCATGAAGATCGCGCACGCCACGATCAGCGAAGTGATGCGGTAGTCGGGAAACACCGGTTCCGTCGAGACGGGCGCGGTGATTTCCCCGGGGGGCTGGCTCACGGGGCGGCTCGATGGAAAGCAACGGACACAAGCCAGCGGCGGGCGCGGAGACGCGTCGATGGCGCGGATGCGCGTGGGGGTGCACGCGGGCGGCGCAGTATCCCGCGCAGCCGGATGCGTCACAAGGGAGGGAGGCAACCCAGGCATGAGCGATGTCGGGCGGCGCCATCATGCTGTTCCTTCTCCCCGCGGGAGAAGGCGGCGCGTCGCGACCGATGAAGGTCCGGACGGGCGATTGCCTATCGGGAACGATGAGGCAGCAGGGCTTCGTGCCGGACCCTCACCCCAACCCCTCTTGCGCTGTTCCTTCTCCCACCGGGAGAAGGTGGCGCGCAGCGCCGGATGAGGGTGCGATTCTTGCAGGCCTGATCAGCGGCGCCACGGCTGGCATGACGTGCCTCACTGCGCGGTCGACAGCCGTATCCGCAAGCCGGCGCATCGGGCGCATCTGCCGCCGGGCCAGCCTTTCATCTCCACGCGGTCCGGCGCGGGCCATCGCTTCGAGATCGTCGCGGGCCGAGTGACTGTCCGTGGCGGCGGCGCCCGCGTCACACCTGCGAAAGCTTCAGAAGGACTCGCACGAGCTCGGCCTGCCGGTGCGTGTCGGTTTTCATGAAGAGCGAGCGCAGCTGGGTGCGCACGGTGTTCTTGGTGACGCTGATGCGCCGCGCCGCTTCATCAAGCGATCGGCCATGCATGAGCTGCTGGGCCAGCTGCGCCTCGGCGGAAGTAAGGCCCCACTGCGCCTTGAGTCCGGGCACCAGCGTGGGTGCGCACAGCGGCTCAAGGAGCTTGATGAAGGCCAGCGTCCGCACTGGCGGTTCGGCGCTATCGGTCGGCGGGGTGGAACACAGCTTGAGCGTCGCCACCAGTTCGCCGTGGCTGTTGTGGA
>DASUJJ010000298.1:0-3912 GCA_036279335.1 Dyella sp. | reverse complement strand
TTCTTTTTGCAGAGTCCGAAACTCAGCGGTTGCCGCTGCGGTTGCCGCCGCCGCCGCCACCGGGGCGGTTGCCGCCGCGACCGCCGGGGCGGGCGCCCTGGGGTTTGCCGTTGCGGTTGGCGCCGCGGGAGGGGCCGCGGGATTCACCGCCGCCGGGGCGACGCTTGCCGCCCGGACCACCCGGGCCGCCGGCGGGCTTGCCGCGCGGGGCCGAGGGGCCGCCGGCGTAGCCGTCGCGGGTTTCGCCGGCGAACCAGGTGCGCACCGAGGGCAGTTCCTGGCCCGGTGCGACGCCGCGCTTGCCGCGGCCGCCGCCCTTGCGCGGCGCGCCGCTGCGCTCAGGGCGGGCGACGTTGCCGTTCACTTCGCGACCGGGCGGACGCGGGCGCTTGCCGCGGGTGAGCGGTTCGTCGCGGATGCGGTCGAACGCGCGCAGTTCGCGCGCTTCGTCGGCGGCGCCGCTGCTCCAGGCGGTGGCGCTGCCGCGCTCGGGGCGGTATTCGGTGACGTTGCGGTTGGCGCGGCGCTGGTGCAGCACCGGGCTCAGGGTGAGCACGGGCTGGGGGGCACCGAGGCCGGTGACCTTG
Source organism: Dyella sp. (assembly GCA_036279335.1). Classification (GTDB taxonomy): domain Bacteria; phylum Pseudomonadota; class Gammaproteobacteria; order Xanthomonadales; family Rhodanobacteraceae; genus Dyella_A. Next base: position 3,325 of record DASUJJ010000298.1, on the reverse strand, counting down.
CGCAGCTCCTTCACCGCTTCCTCGCCGAGCGCTTCGCAGTCGCCGCGGCGCAGGGCGCGCGGCAGCTGCACGGTGCCATAGCGGATGCGCTTGAGGCGGCTGACCAGGAAGCCCTGGGAATCCCACAGGCGGCGCACTTCGCGGTTGCGGCCTTCGCGGATCACCACGCGGAACCAGCTGTGGCTGCCGCCGCGGCTGATGATGGCGATCTCGTCGAAGCGGGCGGGGCCGTCTTCCAGCTCCACGCCGGCCTTGAGCTTCTCGATGATCTCGTCGGGCACTTCGCCGTGCACGCGGCACAGGTATTCGCGCTCCAGCGCGCTGCGCGGGTGCATGAGCGCGTTGGCCAGCTCGCCGTCGGTGGTGAGCAGCAGCAGGCCGGTGGTGTTGATGTCCAGGCGACCCACGGCGACCCAGCGCGCACCCTTCAGGCGCGGCAGCTGCTCGAACACGGTGGGGCGGCCTTCCGGGTCGTCGCGCGTGCTCATGACGCCTTCGGGCTTGTGGTAGATCAGCACTTCGGTTTCGTCGCGATTGTCGGTGGCGACGACGAACTGCTTGGCGTCGAGCACCACGCGATCGCCGGCGTGCACGCTGGCGCCGATGCCGGCGGGCGCGCCGTTGAGCTCTACCTCACCGGCCTGGATGCGCTGCTCCAGCATGCGGCGCGAGCCGAGGCCGGCGTTGGCCAGCACCTTGTGCAGGCGCTCTTCGAGCTGCGGCTCGTTCTCGTCGCGGGTGGCGCGTTTGAGGGTTAGTACGGATTTCTGCGGCGCAGTCATGCGCGTGACTCCTTAGGAATGCTTGTCGGCGTCGCCGTGATCGGCGTGCGCGGGGTTCGCTGCCTCGTCGGCAGTGGCAAGGCCGTCGTCGTGCGCGCGGGGCGCACCGTCGGCGGCGGTGTCGGTGGAGACAGGGTCGGCCGGCTCGGGTGTGTCATCGAGTGCGGCGACGGTGTCGGTGTGGGGTTCGTCCGCGTCGGTGGACGCGGCGGGGTGATCGGGGGTGTCGCTGTGTTGTTCGGCCGGCTTGGGCTGGTCGTCATGTTCAGTTTGGACAGCCGCGGCTTCCGCTTCCGCGGCGGCGTCGGCTTCCGGGTCGATCGACAGGTTCTTGATGACGCGGGCCGGCAGCGGCTCGGGTTCGAAGCGCAGCTGGGGGTCTTCCATGTCGCGGATTTCCGACAGCGGCGGCAGCTGGTCGAGCGATTTCAGGTTGAAATAGTCGAGGAAGGCGCGGGTGGTGCCGAACAGTGCGGGCTTGCCCGGCACGTCGCGGTGGCCGACCACGCGGATCCAGTCGCGCTCTTCCATCGTCTTGATGATGTTGGAGGACACCACCACGCCGCGGATCTGCTCGATCTCCGGCCGGGTGATGGGCTGGCGGTAGGCGATCAGCGCCAGCGTTTCCAGCAGGGCGCGCGAGTAGCGGCTGGGGCGCTCGGTCCACATGCGCGACAGCCAGGGGTGCACGTCCTGCTTGACCTGGTAGCGGAAGCCGGAGGCGACTTCCTTCAGCTCCACGCCGCGCTCGGCGCAGTCTTCGGCCAGCGCTTCGAGGGCGCGGGCAATGTGCTCGCGCGTCACCTCGTGCTCTTCGCCGAACAGCTCCACCAGCTGCGCCACCGTCAGCGGATGGCTGGAGGCGAGCAGGGCGGCCTCGACGATAGGCTTGAGCTGTGCGGGCGTGAGCGGTTCGGCGCGCACGGCGGCCGCGAGGGCGGTGTCGGGGGCGGTGGTGTCTTCGTGGTCACTCATAAGCGGAGGCTTCTCCGGCAGAGGCATCGTTGGGCTCATCGGTGGCTTCGGCGGCGTCGTCGCCGGTGAGCACGGCCTTGGCCTTGAGGTAGATCGGCGCCAGCGGCGCTTCCTGCACGATCTCGATCAGCATTTCCTTGGCCAGCTCCAGCATGGCCAGGAAGGTCACCACCACGCCGAGCCGGCCCTCGGCCGGATCGAACAGCGTCTCGAAGCGCTGGAAGGCGGTGCCTTCCAGCCGGCCCAGCAATTCGCCCATGCGCTGGCGGACGCTCAGGGCCTCGCGCTTGATCGCGTGGTGGCCAAACAGTTCGGCGCGGTGCATCACGTCCTTGAGCGCCAGCAGCATTTCCTTCAGGTCCAGCGGCGGCGGCAGGCGGATCACCGTGCGCTCGCCGGCATCGACCTGCACCGGCACCGTGTCGCGCTCGACGCGGGGCAGGGCTTCGATGTCCTCGGCGGCCTTCTTGAACCGCTCGTATTCCTGCAGCCGGCGGACCAGCTCGGCGCGGGGGTCTTCCTCCAGCCCTTCCTCGCTGGGCGGCCGCGGCAGCAGCAGACGCGATTTGATCTCGGCCAGGATCGCGGCCATCAGCAGGTATTCGGCCGCCAGCTCCAGTCGCATCACATCGCGCATCAGCTCGATGTAGGTCATGTACTGGCGGGTGATCTCGGCGACCGGGATATCGAGGATGTCCAGGTTCTGCCGGCGGATCAGGTACAGCAGAAGGTCCAGCGGACCTTCGAAGGATTCCAGGATGACTTCCAGCGCGTCCGGCGGGATGTACAGGTCCTGGGGCATCTGCAGCATCGGCTCGCCGCGCACGATGGCCAGCGGCATTTCCTGCTGCTGCGGCATCGACGCGAACAGGTCGGGTGCGGTGCTGCTGTTTGTCTGAGGCTCGATTGGCTCAGTGCTCATCAATGCATGTCGTTGGGCCACCGCCGGAGGCCGGCAGGGATTGCACACGATCGGAACCGGGCCCGTCCGTTCGGCTCGCGCCGAGGGATGCGGGGCTGCTTGCATGCGCGCCGATCAAGCCGCGCCGCGAGGAAACGCTCCTGCTGCAGATGCCCTGCCTGGCTGTTGCCTCGGTTGCGATGCAGCGGGATGTGCCGGGATTCGGCATCACCCTTGTCCATCGCTTCCTGCCGCTGGGCGTCCGGTCCGGGAGATGAGCCACGGTCGAGGCGCGCATGCCGTGGGACGTCGGAGACGTTACGGGCTTTTCAGTCGGTCGGCGGAGAGCATCGAATGTGGCTCTCGGGACACTCCCCACTGCCTCGCCGGCAGGATGGCGTCCGTTCTTAACCCCATGAATGGCCCACAGGGTAGCGGCTGGGCGGGGGCAAGTCCAGCGCGACCGCGCACGGGTGTCACGCACTAGCGGGCAGGGCCCGCGGCCGATCGTGTCGCAAACTGTCCCTGTGCGGCACCGCGTGCAGACAACGCGCGACGCGCGTGCGCTGAACCTGTGCGCGAGTCGGCCATTCTGCACTGCCTGCACGGCGTTCATCGCGTGGCATGGCTGTTGCTTCGTGATGCTTGTCACTGCGACGGGCTTCGT
>DASUJJ010000297.1:0-2000 GCA_036279335.1 Dyella sp. | reverse complement strand
GCGCGCGAGCAGGGCTACCAGGTGCACGCACTCAGTGTCGCCTACGGCCAGCGCCACAGCTCCGAGCTGGAGGCGTCGGCACATGTGGCGCAGATGCTCGGTGCGGTGGAGCACAAGACCGTGCACGCAGACCTGCGCAGCATCGGCGGCTCGGCGCTCACGGCCGACATCGACGTGCCGCTGGACACGGAGGACGCCGGTATTCCGGTGACCTACGTGCCCGCCCGCAACACCATCATGCTGTCGATTGCGCTGGGCTGGGCCGAGGTGCTCGGCAGTCGCGACATCTGGTGCGGCGTGAACGCGGTGGACTACTCCGGCTATCCGGATTGCCGGCCCGCCTTCATCGAAGCGTTCGAGCAGCTGGCCAACGTGGCGACCAAGGCCGGCGTGGAAGGGCAGGGCTTGCGCATCCACGCGCCGCTGATGCGCATGAGCAAAGCGGATATCGCCCGCGAAGGCGGGCGGCTGGGGGTCGACTTTTCCGCCACGGTCAGCTGCTACCAGGCCGATGCACAGGGACGCGCCTGCGGGCATTGCGATGCCTGTCGCCTGCGCGCTCAGGGCTTCCGCGAGGCCGGTCTGCCCGATCCGACCCGCTACGTCTGAACCGGCTTGCTTGTGCCGGTGGCGCCAGCCACCTAAAATTGCGGGCTTGCGTTTGCAAACGCAGCCGCGTCACGCGGGCCGTTAGCTCAGTTGGTAGAGCAGTAGACTTTTAATCTATTGGTCCCGAGTTCGAGTCTCGGACGGCCCACCATCGACAAACCGCCGGGTTTCCCCCCGGCGGTTTTTTTTGCCCGCGCGCCGGTAGCGACCGCCGTGGAACAATGGCCGCCTCGATCTGCACGCGCACGGTTCCGCATGAACACCCCGGCTCCCACCCTCGATCTGGTGATTTTCGACTGCGACGGCGTGCTGATCGACAGCGAGCGCATCACCAACCGCGTGTTCGCGCGGATGCTCGGCGAGCTGGGCCTCACGGTAAGCGACGAGTACATGGCCGAGCAGTTCTTCGGTCGCTCGGCCGCCGAATCGGTACGCCGGGCGGAGCAGCTGCTCGGCCGTCCGCTGCCCGAGGATTTCGAGGAACGCTACGGCGCGCGCAGCCGCGCCGTGCTGGCGCGCGAGGTCACCCTGATGCCGGGCGTGGCGGACATGCTGGCGGCGATCGACCTGCCCTGCGCCATCGCCTCCAACGGTCTGCGGGTGAAGATGGAAGTCACCCTGCGCGCTACCGGCTTGCTGCCGCGCTTCGACGGCTGCTGGTTCTGCATCGATGACGTGGCGCACGGCAAGCCGGCGCCGGATCTCTACCTGCTGGCCGCGCACCGGTTCAACGCGCGTCCTGCGCACTGCGTGGTGGTGGAGGACTCACCTACCGGCATCGCTGCCGGTGTGGCCGCGGGCATGACGGTGATCGGTTACGCCGCGCATACGCCGGCCGAGCGGTTGGTGGCTGCCGGCGCGCAGCTCGTGTTCGACGACATGGCGCACCTGCCGGCGCTGCTGGACGCGCTGGGACGCGAGCTCGCCGCGTTGCCTGCCTGAGCCAGCACCATGATGACGTTCCCGCCCATCGCGCTGACCGGTGAACGCATCGCGCTACGGCAGCTTGACGAGCGCGATGCCGCGGAGCTGCTGGCGATCTTCGGCGACCGGCAAGTGATGCGTTACTGGAGTCAATCGCCGTGGACCGGCGAGCACGATGCGCTCGCCATGATCGAGCGCGATCGCCTGGCCTTCGCCGAGGGTTCGGCGCTCCGGCTAGGGATCGAGCTGCGCCCGAGCGGTCGCGTCATCGGCACGGTGTCCCTGTTCAACCTCAGCCATGCCAACCGTCGCGCCGAGATCGGCTATGCGCTGGCGCGCGCCCACTGGGGCCAGGGGCTGATGCACGAGTCGCTGATGCTGCTGGTCGACTGGGCGTTCGAGACGCTGAAGCTGCACCGGCTGGAGGCGGATATCGACCCGGCGAACCAGGCCTCCGCGCGCAGCCT
>DASUJJ010000296.1:0-2974 GCA_036279335.1 Dyella sp. | reverse complement strand
GGCGCCGGCTTTACGTTTGCTCTCTATGCGGCGTCCATCGCCGCGGTGATCTGGGCGTTGGCGATCTGGCGCAAGCGTCGGCGAGATCAGCGCAGCGCGCTGCCGCGCGAACACCTGCTGTCGGCCATTCGCGCCGGCATGCGGTTCGTTCGCCATACGCCGGCGATGCGGGCGGCGATGGTGCGCTCCTTCGCCTATTCCCTGCCGGCCGCGGCCCCATGGGCACTGCTGCCGCTGATCGTGCGCCAGCAGCTCGGACTCGGCGCCGGGATGTATGGTTTCATCCTCGGGCTCATGGGTGTCGGCGGCGTCACCTCCGGCATGTTGCTGCCGATGGTCAGCAGCCGGTTGAATCGCGGCTGGACCGTGGTGGCCGCCACCGTGACCTCGTGTGCCGGGATTGCGCTGCTCGGGATTTCCGACCACTGGGCCGTGGCCGCGACAGGTATGGCGCTGTTCGGCACCGGGTGGGTGGCCGCCTTCGCCGTGATCCAGGCGGCGGCACAGCTCGTGGCTCCGCCCTGGGTGCGGGCGCGCTCACTCGCCATTTATCAGCTCTCCTACAATGGCGCGCTGACCCTCGGCGCCTTTGGCTGGGGCTGGCTGGGCGGCGAAATCGGCCTGGGACGATCGCTGCTTGCTGCTGCCGCGTTCGGTACCGTGCTGGCATTCGGCGTGCGCGGCTTCGGCCTCGACCAGACCCCGCCGCGGGCCCTGGCCGCGACGCCGGCCGAGCCGGAACCTGACGCGCCGGCCGCCGAGTTCGTGCCGATGCTCACCCACGGACGAGTGCTGGAGACCATGCAGTACTGCGTCGATCCGGCCCGGCGCGGCGATTTCCTTGAAGTGATGGCCGAGGTCCGGCTGGTTCGCGGCCGCGCCGGTGCGCTTGTCTGGCAGCTCTATGAAGACATCGCCCACCCGGAGGGCTGGCTGGAAGTGTGGTCGATGGAGAGCTGGACCGACCATTTGCGAGAAGCCAGCAGGCTGTCGCACGAGGACCGGGCGGTGCTGGCGCGCGCCGCGTCGTTCCAGCGCGATGCGCCGCCGCGGCCGTGCCGCTATCTCGGCGTCGATCCGGCGCGAACGCGCGCCCAGGCACGCGCTCAATAGGACGTGAGGGCAGCACTTGCAGCGCGACGCAGCCCCTATTATCGGGGTCGCACCGAACCGGGGAGCCGCTGATGCGCAAGTTCGCCACCAAGAATGATCTCAAATCCAATGCCAAGCAGGCCTCGATCGAGCTGCTGAACGCACGGCTGGCGGATACCATCGACCTCGCGCTGATCACCAAGCAGGCGCACTGGAACCTGAAGGGACCACGCTTCATAGCCATCCACCTGATGCTCGACGAATTCCGCACCCAGCTCGATGCCCATGTCGACACCATCGCCGAACGCGCGGTACAGCTTGGCGGCACCGCGTTCGGCACCACGCAGGACGTGGCAAAGCAAAGCACGTTGTCGGCGTATCCGACCGACATCCACGCGATCGACGATCACCTGCACGCGCTGATCGAGCGCTACGCGGCGGTCGCCAACGCCACCCGCAAGGGGATCGACCAGGCCGACGAGGCCGGCGATGCCGACACCGCCGACATTTTCACCGCGGCGTCCCGCGACCTCGACAAGGCGCTGTGGTTCCTCGAGGCGCATGTGCAGGAAAGTCACTGAACCCCCTACAGGCATGCGATTGAAGGCAGCCGGCGTCACAGGCGGGTAGCCGAGTGCTGACCGCCCGCTGCGGCGCATGACCAGCTTCCTGTCAGCAGAGCTCCTTTTGTGCTGGCGCGACGCGGCGATCGCCGCTGATGCCGGTCATTTCGTTGCCGATCAGCCGAGGACGGCATATCGATTTGGCTGATCGGCCGGATTTCAGGCAAGCGGCTTCCGCCGGCGCGGCCGATGGCGCAGAATTGAAGTCGGCCCATGCGGATGCCACGCCGTGACTCTGATCGTTGCCTCGCGCCCCAACGTCTACTCCAGCAGTCCGCTCGACCGCGTCGGCGAGCGGCGCGACGACGCTGCCTGGATTGACGCGCAACTGGAACACCCGGACACCCTGTTCGTGCCGGTCTGGCGCAACCGCAACCTGGTCAGCGGCATGGATGAGGCGCGGCCCGAGGCGGTCTACATCCCCGGTGCAGCGGCGGGGGCATTGCGCATGGCCGGCGGACCCTGGGCACTGCTCGGCCTGCTGGACGGGCGCGCGGTGTTCGCGATCGACATCAGTAGCGCCGACGACCCGGTGCCGTTGCTGCCCGACAGGTCGGGCAGCTTCGTCGATCTGCGCTCGGTCGGCTGGGGCGTGCCGAAGCCGGAAGCGTCGGTGCTCGCCCACGCCCGCGGCCTGATGCACTGGCGCAGCCGACAGCGCTTCTGCGGCGTCTGCGGCGCCGGCTGCGAACCGCGCAGCGCCGGCCACGTGATGCTTTGCAGCGGCTGCAAGGCCGAGCACTTCCCGCGGACCGATCCGGCGGTGATCATGCTGGTCACCCGCGGAGACCTTGCCCTGCTCGGCCACTCGCAGCGATTTCCGCGTGCCAACATGTACTCCACGCTGGCCGGCTTCGTCGAACCGGGCGAGAGCCTGGAAGAAGCCGTCCGCCGCGAGGTGCGCGAGGAATCCGGCATCATCGTGGGGCAGGTCTGGTACCATTCGAGCCAGCCCTGGCCGTTCCCAGGCAACGTCATGCTTGGCTTCTACGCCGAAGGGCTGACGGAGGAGATCCAGGTGGACGCTACCGAACTGCTCGACGTTCGCTGGTTCTCCCGCCGGCAGATCGGTGACCACGACGCGCACGGCTTCCAGCTGCCGCGCGGCGACAGCATTGCCCGACGATTGATCGAAGACTGGCTGGCCGCAGCATGAGCGGCAGCCAGGCAGGTCGGCGCGGCGCCTGGCTGGCGGTCGCCCTGTTGCTCGGCTCCTGCGCTGCGTCGCAGCCGAACGTGGCGGGGGAGAGGGCGTGTCG
>DASUJJ010000295.1:0-13160 GCA_036279335.1 Dyella sp. | reverse complement strand
CGAATCGGAAAGCGAAACCAGCCCGCTGCCCAGCGCGGAGATCCTCGAGGCGATGAACCGCTTCAACGAGGAGCTGATGAAGGCCGGCGTGATGCTGGCCGGCGAAGGCCTCAAGCCCAGCCGCGAAGGAAAGCGCATGCGCTTTGCCCACGGAACGCGGCAGGTGATCGACGGGCCGTTCGCCAAAGCCAAGGAGCTGATTGCCGGCTTCTGGCTGTGGCAGGTGCGCTCGATGGACGAGGCGCTGGAATGGGCGCGGCGATGCCCGCCGCCCTTCGAAGGCGAGTGCGAGATCGAGATCCGGCCGCTGTACGAAGCGGAGGATTTCGGCGACGCCCTGTCACCCGAACTGCGCGCCGCCGAAGAGCGCATGCGCGCCGAACTGGCCCGGCGCGCGGTGCAAGCCGACGCCGGTGCCAGCGATGAATCCCCGCCGGGGACACGGCCATGAAAGAACTCGTTCCCTACCTCGATCTGGGTGGCCGCTGTGCCGAGGCGCTGACGTTCTACACGCATTGCCTGGCCGGCGAGGTGGTGCACCGCATGCGCTTCGCCAATGCGCCGATGGACATACCGCCGGAGCTGGACGAACGCATCATGCATTCGGAATTCCGCGGCGCCGGCGTGCACTTCATGGCCACCGACGGCATGCCCGGGCAGCCCGCGCCAGGCGCGGGCAACGTATCGCTGTGCCCGGTGTTCGACGACGCGGCCGAGCAGATGCGCGTCTTCGACGCGCTGGTCGAGGGCGGCAGCGCCACGCAGCCGCTGCACGACGCATTCTGGGGCGACCGCTTCGGCATGCTCACCGACCGCTTTGGCCAGCGCTGGCTGCTGAATTGCCCCCGGCGGTAGGCCGCCTACGCGCTTGCCCGGTGCCGGCGGCGGTGCTTTGATCGGCCGCATGGACACGGCCGAACTCCACCGCCGCATCGACGCCGTCTGGCGGCTGGAATCGCCGCGGCTGATCGGCACGCTGATGCGCGTGGTGCGCGACCTGGACCTGGCCGAGGAGCTGGCCCAGGACGCGCTGGTGGCGGCTCTGGAGCGCTGGCCGGCCAGCGGCATCCCGGACAACCCGGGCGCCTGGCTCACCACCACCGCCAAGCACCGCGCCATCGACCAGCTGCGGCACCGTCAGCTCGCCGAACGCAAGCACGCGCTGCTGGGCGGCGATCCCGAGCACGAGGCCCACGTGATGCCCGACCTCGATGCGCTCGACGACGATCTTGGCGACGACCTGCTGCGGCTGATCTTCACCGCCTGCCACCCGGTGCTGCCGCGCGAGGCGCAGATCGCGCTCACCCTGCGCCTGCTCGGCGGCCTCACCACCGCCGAGATCGCCCGCGCCTTCCTGCAGCCGGAAGCCACCGTGGCGCAGCGCATCGTGCGCGCCAAGCGCACCCTCGCCGACCGGCAGCTGCCCTACGAGGTACCGCGCAGCGACGAGCGCCGCGAGCGGCTCGACGCGGTACTGGGCGTGATCTACCTGATCTTCAACGAGGGCTACACCGCCAGCGCCGGCGACGACTGGATGCGCCCCACGCTGTGCGAGGAAGCGCTGCGCCTGGCGCGCACGCTGGCCGCCTGCCTGGGCGATGAGCCCGAAGCGCATGGCCTGCTCGCATTGCTGGAAATCCAGGCCTCGCGCAACGCGGCGCGGGTGGAGCCGGACGGCACGCCGATCCTGCTGGCGCAGCAGAACCGCGCGCGCTGGGATCATCTCGCGATCCAGCGCGGGCTCACTGCGCTGTCGCGCGCCGACAAGCTCGGCGGGCGCGATGGGCCGTACGCGCTGCAGGCCGCCATCGCCGCCTGCCACGCCCGCGCCACGGAGGCCGCGGCCACCGACTGGCCGCGCATCGCGGCGCTGTACGACCGATTGGCCGAGGCGATGCCCTCGCCGGTGGTGGAACTCAACCGCGCGGTGGCCGTCTCGATGGCCGGAGGCGCGGCCGCCGCCCTGCCGTTGGTGGAAGCGCTGCGCGGCCTGCCCGCGCTGGCGACCTACCACCTGCTACCGGCCGTGCACGGCGACCTGCTGGAAAAACTCGGCCGCCGCGCCGAGGCGCGGGAGGCCTTTCTGCAGGCCGCCGCGCTGACCGGCAACGCGCGCGAACAGGCCGTGCTGCGCCAGCGCGCCGAAGCCTGCGCGAACGCCTGAGCACGCGGCTCAGTGCCCGAGCAGCGCCTCGTTCGCGGTCTCGCGGATCACCGTGTCGATCGTCAGCGCATGGGCATGACGGGACAGCTCGCGCACCATCGCCGCGCGCTCGTCCTTCGCCAGCCCGGTCATGTTGTCCGCGCTGGGTACCAGATCGGCGGTGTGCCGCTGGTACGACGCCATGGCCTCCCAGCAGGCGGAGTCCGCGCCTTCGGCAATGTCGCTGGGGGTAGCCGCGCTGGCCTTGGCGTAGCGGTGGGCGTAGGCCACGTGGCAGTCGAGCACGGCCTGGGCGTAAGCGTCCGGCGCGGCGGCGGGTGCGGATTCGGCGGCGGCACAGGCGGCGCTGGCGAGCAGCGCGGCCAGCAGGGTGATCAGCGAAGTGCGGATGGACGTCATGGCAGCTCCTTGCAGGTGACGTGATGAACAGTGAAGCCCATCCAGCCTAACGGCAGGCGCGGCAGGCCGCCAAGGCCCGCCCGCAGCTGGAGTCATGCGATGCCCACATCCCAAGGCGGCGCGTCGCCCAGCCGATCAGCGATGACATCGAGGAAGGCGCGCACCGCCGGCGGCATGCGCTGGCGCGAGGCATACACGGCGTAGATACCCATGGTCTTCGGCGGCCACGGCGGCAGCAGTTGCACCAGGCTGCCGTCGCGCAGGTGCGGCGCGGCCAGATAGGTCGGCAGCAGTCCGATGCCTGCATCGGCGAGCACGGCGGCCATCACCGCACTGGCATCGTTGGCGCTGATGTTGCCGCCCACCGCCACCGACACCGCATCGGCGCCGCGGCCCAGCGCCCACAGGCTCTTGCCGACGAAATGATGGGTGAGGCAGTTGTGCCGCACCAGGTCTTCCGGCCGCTGCGGGGTGCCGCGCGTGGCCAGATACGCCGGCGAGGCACACAGCACGGAGCGGCATACCGAGAGCTGGCGCGCGATCAGGTTGGGGTCCCGTTCGTGCGCCATGCGGATGGCCAGATCCACCCGCTCCTCCACCAGGTTCACCGTGCGATCGAGCATCGGCAGACCCACCGCGACCTGCGAATGGCGCGCCACGAATTCCGCTACCGCGCTGGCCCGGCGAGCATCCTGGTGCACTTCCCGGACGGCCACACCACGCGCGGCCTGGCCGACCATATCGCTGCGCTCAAGCCGATGTTCGTGTTCGCGCCGGATACCCACATCGACCAGCACCCGATCCGCATCGCGCAGGGCAACCTCACCGCCGTGATGGGCGTGTTGCTGGGTCACCGCAGCCAGCCGATGCCGATCGGCAACGGCAAGACGCTGCCGCCCACCGGCAAGGCGTTCACCCTGCCGATGACCACGATCAGTCGCTGGGAGCAAGGCGTGATGGTCGAGGAGTGGTTGTTCTGGGACAACCAGGCCTTCATGCAGCAAATCGGGCTGGCGCAGTAACCCGGCCGATGCGGCGAGCGGCGCTCAGCCGTGCGCCGCGTCTGCCAGCAGCCGCACGCAGATCGCTTCGTAGAGCGCGGGCAGGCGCTGAAGGTCGGCCACTGCAACGCACTCGTCCACCTGGTGGATGGTCGCGTTGACCGGGCCCAGCTCCACCACTTCGGCGCCCAGCGGCGCAATGAAGCGGCCGTCGGAAGTGCCGCCGCCGGTGCTCTGCTCCGGCACCACGCCGGCCAGCGTGCGGCACACGTCCACCACCACCTCGCGCAGGCGCCCGCCCGGCGGCGTGAGGAAAGGCTCGCCGGACAGGTTCCACTCCAGCGCGTAGTCCAGCCCGTGCCGCGTGAGGATCGCCTCGGTACGGGCCTTCAGCGCGTCCGCCGTGCTGGCCGTGCTGTAGCGAAAGTTGAACAGCGCGGTGAGCGCACCGGGAATCACGTTGGTGGCGCCGGTGCCGGCGTTGAGGTTGGAGACCTGGAATGAGGTCGGCGGGAAATCCCTGATTGAATCGGCGCCATTGCCCTCGTCCCACCGCTCGGCGGCCAGCTCGGCCAGCGCGGGCGCGAAAGCGTGGATCGGGTTCTTCGCCTTCTCCGGATACGCCACGTGGCCCTGCACCCCGTGCACGCCGAGCGTGCCGGTGAGCGAGCCGCGGCGGCCCACGCGGATCAGATCGCCCAAGCGCGCCTGCGACGACGGCTCGCCCACCACGCACCAGTCGATGCGCTCGCTGCGGGCGCGAAAGTGCGCGGCCACGCGGCGCATGCCGTCGAGGTTGGTGGGGCCTTCCTCGTCGCTGGTCAGCAGCAGGCCGACGCGGCCGGCGTGATCGGGATGCGCAGCGACGAAGGCTTCCAGCGCCACCACCATCGCCGCCACCGAGCCTTTCATGTCCGCCGCGCCGCGGCCGTACAGCCGGCCGTCGAGCACGGTGGGCTCGAACGGATCGAAGCGCCACGCGTCGAGCGGACCGGCCGGCACCACGTCGGTGTGGCCGAGGAAGGCCAGCGTCGGCCCGCCCGCGCCGTGGGTGGCCCACAGGTTGTCGACCTCGCCGTAGCGCAGGTGCCGCACCGAGAAACCCGCGCGCATCAGCCGATCGGCGATGGTCGCCTGGCAGCCGGCGTCGTCGGGGGTCACCGAGCGGCGGCGGATCAGGTCGCAGGTGAGATCGAGCACGTCGTTCATGCGTGGGCCTTGGCGATCTTGCCGAACAGTTTCTCGTAGCTGCCGCCGGTGAAACCCGCCGCGACGCGGCCGTCCGCCAGCACCGCCAGCGGCTGGCGCAGCACGCCGGGATGTTCGCGGATCAGCAGTGTCCACTCCGGATCGCTCTCGGGGTTGCGCCGCTGCGGCAGCAGGTTCTTCCACGCGCGGCCACCGCGATCGACCAGCGCGTCCCAGCTGCCGGCCGCCTGCGCCCAGGCCTTCAGAGCCTCAGGCGCGGGGCGCTCGTGCTGGGTGTCGACGAAGCGGTACGCGTGGCCGAAGCGCTCCAGCCACGCGCAGGCCTTGCGGCACGCGTCGGTGCCGGCCAGACCGTAGAGCACGGCGGCTTCAGCCACCGAACAGCTCCTTGAACTTCTTTTCGGTGAAGCCGACGCTGACCGCGCCGTCCTTCACCACCACCGGGCGCTTCACCAGCGCGGGGAATTCCTTGATCAGCTTCAGCCACTCGGCATCGGTGGAGGCGGCCTTCTGCGCATCGCTGAGATCGCGCCAGGTGTAGCTGGCGCGATTGACCAGCTTCTCCCAGGTCAGCTCCTTGGCCCACGCCTTGAGCGTGGCCGGGGCGATCGGCTCGTCGCGGTAGTCGGTGAAGCTGTGCTTGACCTTGTGCGCATCCAGCCAGGCGCGCGCCTTGTCGCAGGTGCCGCACTTGGCCAGGCCATACAGTTCGACGCTCATTCGAAGCTCCTCAGCAGTTCGTTGATGCCGGTCTTGGACCGGGTCTTTTCGTCCACCTGCTTGACGATCACCGCCGCGTAGAGGCTGTGCGATCCGTCCTTGGCAGGCAGGCTGCCGGATACGACCACGGAGCCCGCCGGGATGCGTCCGTAGCTGACCTCACCGGTGGCGCGGTTGTAGATGCGGGTGGACTGGCCGAGGAACACGCCCATGCCGATCACGCTGCCCTTTTCCACCACCACGCCCTCGACCACTTCCGAACGCGCGCCGATGAAGCAGTCGTCCTCGATGATGGTGGGATTGGCCTGCAGCGGCTCCAGCACGCCGCCGATGCCGACGCCGCCGGACAGATGCACGCGCGCGCCGATCTGCGCGCAGGAGCCGACCGTGGCCCAGGTATCCACCATGGTGCCGCTGCCGACGTGGGCGCCGATATTGACGTAGCTGGGCATCAGCACCACGTCCTTGGCGATGTGCGCGCCGCGGCGCACCAGCGCGCCGGGCACCACGCGCGCACCGAGCTGCTTCAGCGAGGCGTCGTCGCCGTGGGCGAAGCGCAGCGGCACCTTGTCGAAGGCGCCGGCCGGGCCGCCGTCCACCACGCGGTTGTCGTTGATGCGGAAGTACAGCAGCACCGCCTTCTTCACCCACTGGTTGACGCTCCAGCCGCCCTGGCCGTCCGGCTCGGCCACGCGCAGTTCGCCGCTCTCCAGCAGGTCGAGCACCTGGCCGACCGCGGGGCGCAGGTGGGTTTCGATCTCGCTCTGGGTGAGCGCTGCGCGGCGCTCGAAAGCGTCGTCGATGAGGGAGGCGAGCTGCTGCATGGGCGAAAACGGCCTGTGATGAGCGGGCCGCCAAGGTTACTGCACTTGACGGTGCGTGGCCGCCCGCGGAGGTGGCACCGAGCTGCGAATGGCCGTCCAGACGTCCGCCTTCCGGTATCCGGCGATAGCCGCAACGCCGCCGAACTCAAATGCCCCCTCACCCAACCTTCTGCCCAAGCGCGGGGGAGAGGGCAGCCGCCAGCGCCACGCTGTCCCGAAGCAAGGCGGGCGAACCCGTCACCGTTCGCCCTGAGCGCAGCGAAGCGCAGTCGAAGGGCCGCGAAGGTGCCCTGCGGTGACGGCCGTGCGGCTCAGGGCGAACGGCGGGGGATTTTCCACTCCCGCGGACGGAGAACCTCAAGCCTTGGGAGGCGCCAGGCGCTGCAGCAATGCGCCCTGCAGCCGCTCCTGCAGCTCGGCCGACAGCGGGGCGTCATGGCGGTCAGTGAGCTGGAAGAAATCCTCCACCCGCTCGCCGAAGGTGGCGATGCGCGCGTCGTGCACGCGCACGCCGACCTCCAGCAGCACCTGCGCCACAGCCGCCAGCAGGCCGGGGCGATCAGTGCATACCAGCGCCATCTGGGTGCGCCCGCCGATGGCGCTGAAGGCGATCCGCGGCGGCATCTGGAAGTGCTTCAGATGCCGCGACAGCCCGCGCCGGGTCGGCTGCACCGGCTTGGCCTCGGCCAGCGCGCGCAGCAGGCGCTGGCGCAGTTCATCCGAGCGTGCCGCGTTGGCCGGCATCTGGGTGTCGGCCTCCAGCAGCAGGAAGGTGTCCATCGCCAGTCCGCTGGGCGAGCTGAGCACGCGCGCCTCCATCACCGAGAAATGCATGCGGTCGAGCATGGCGGTGACGCTGGCAAACAGGCCGTCGCGATCCGGCGCGTAGACGAACAGTTCGGTGCTGCCGCGGATCGAGAACGGATGCACCTGCACCAGCGGCAACGCACCGCCGGCGCGCAGGATCGCCGCGGTCTGCCACGCCACCTGCTCCGGGCGGTGGCGCAGGAAGCTGCGCTCGGGGAAATCGCTCCACGCCGCCTCGACCTGCGCCGGCGTGAAGCCTTCCACCTCCAGCAGCGCCATGGCGTAGGTGCGGCATTCGGCGATGCTGGCGTCGGCGTCGCGCGGCAGCGCGGCCTCGCTGCGCAGGGCATAGCGCGTGGCGGTATAGAGGTCGGCCAGCAGGCGGTCCTTCCACGCGTTCCACAGCCGCGGGCTGGTGCCGATGATGTCGGCGATGGTGAGCAGGTAGAGCCGGTCGAGCCGCAGGCGGTCGCCCACGGCCTGGGCGAAGCGATGCACCACGTCCGGATCGGTGATGTCCTGCCGCTGCGCGGTGGTGCTCATCAGGAGGTGCTGACGCACCAGCCAGGCGACCGTGTCCACGCTCTCGGGCGTCAGCCCCAGCCGGGTGCAGAACGCGCGGGCGTCTTCCTCGCCGAGCACCGAGTGATCGCCGCCGCGGCCCTTGGCGATGTCGTGGAACAGACCTGCCAGCAGCAGCAGCTCGGGCTTCTCCAGCGAGGCCCAGATCTGGCAGCCCAGCGGGAATTCCTTCACCGCCGCCGGATCGGCAAAGCGCGCCAGGTTGCGCAGCACGCGCAGCGTGTGTTCGTCCACGGTGTAGACGTGGAACAGGTCGTACTGCATGCGCCCGAATACCTGTCCGAACGCGGGCAGGATCGCTGCCAGCAGGCCGTGCCGGTTCATCCGCCACAGCGCGTCCACCGCCGGCGCGCCGCGCCGCAGCAGCTGGAGGAACGCAGCCAGCGCCGCCGGATCCTCGGCCAGTTCGGTGCCGTGCGACGCGGTGGCCTGATGCACGCGCCGCATGGTTTCGGCGCTGAAGCCGATCAGCTCCGGGTGGTCCAGTCGCGCCAGGAAGATTTCCACCAGCGCCGCCGGGCGTGTCGTGAACAACTCCGGGTCGGCCGCCGCGATGCGCCGGCCGTGCTGCACGAAGCCGCCGCCGATCGACACCATCGGGCCGTCCGGCTCGAGCATCTCCTCGAAGCGCTCGACGATCTGCACGCCCAGCCGCTCCACCTGGCTGGCCGCACGGTAGTAGCCCTGCATGAACTGCTCGACGCCGAGGTTCTTCTCGTGCTGGTCGACAAATCCCATGCGCGCCGCCAAACCGCGCTGGTAATCGAACAGCAGCCGCTCCTCCGGTCGCCCCGCTTCCAGGTGCAGCGCAAAGCGGTAGCGGCGCAGCGTGGCCTCGGCCTCGCCCAGGGTGGCGCGCTCGGCGGGGTCGAGCAGGCCTTCCGTGACCATCGCGTCGAAGCCGTCGGCATGCGCCAGGCGCCGGCCCAGCCAGCGCAGCGAATCCAGCGTGCGCAGGCCGCCGGGGCCGTCCTTGAGGTTGGGTTCGAGGTTGTAGGCGGTGTCGTCGAAGCGCGCGTGGCGCGCATCGCGCTCGGCCAGCCGCGCGGCGAGGTAGGCGCGCGGCGGCCACAGCGCCGGGTCGTCCACGATGGTGCGCAACGTGGCGTCCAGCGCACCATCGCCGGCCAGCCGGCGCGCGTCGAGCAGGCTGGTGAACACGCCGACTTCCTCGGCCGCCAGCGTGCGGCACTGCGCCGGCTCGCGCACCGCGTGGCCGACCTTCAGGCCGATGTCCCAGAACGTGGCGAAACACTGCTCCAGCGCGCGGCGCAGGGCCAGCTCGTCGCGCGTGGTGAGCACCAGCAGATCGACGTCGGAGTGGGGAAACAGCAGCCCGCGGCCGAAACCGCCCACGGCGAACAGGGCGGTGTCGAGCACCTCGCCCAGACAGGCATTCCATACATGGACCACGATGCGCGCCACCGACTCGCCGCGCCGCGTCGCCAGCGCGGTGGCGTCGGCACCGTCGCGAAAGGCGGTGGCCAGCGTGCGATCCATGTCGCCCAGCAGCTGGCGCAGCGCCTTGCGCGCATCACCGGACACGCCCGAGCGCGGCACGGCGGCTGGCAGGCGCGGCAGCGGCGGCAGCGGGACGGAGGCGGAAGTCATGGGAGGAGTGAGTGAAGAGGAGTGAGGAGTGAGGGGTCAGTGTAGAGCCCGGGCACGCCGACTGCTGAGGCCTGGGGCGACGGCTCGGAGGCAGGGAATTTGCCCCACCGCGGGCCGCGGATCACCCAAAAGCAAAGGGCGCCACGATTGCCGGGCGCCCTCTCTCACTTCTCACTCCTCTCCACTCACTCCTCGCCTTCAGGCATCCGGCCAGGGCGTGAGGATCTCGAAGCCGTCGTCGGTGACCGCGATGGTGTGCTCCCACTGGGCGGAGAGCGAATGGTCCTTGGTGACCACGGTCCAGCCATCGGGCAGCTGCCTGGTGTGCGGCTTGCCGGCGTTGATCATCGGCTCGACGGTGAAGGTCATGCCCTTCTTCAGCTCGATGCCGGTGCCCGGCTTGCCGTAGTGCAGCACCTGCGGCTCGTCGTGGTAGACCTTGCCGATGCCGTGGCCGCAGTACTCGCGCACCACCGAAAAGCCGGCCGCCTCGGCGTGTTTCTGGATCGCCGCGCCGATGTCGCCCAGCGTGGCGCCCGGGCGCACCGCCTCGATGCCGCGCATCATCGCCTCATGGGTGGTGTCCACCAGCCGCCTGGCCAGCACCGACGGCGTGCCGACGCAGTACATGCGGCTGGTGTCGCCATGCCAGCCGTCCTTGATGACGGTGACGTCGAGATTGATGATGTCGCCGTCCTTGAGCACCTTGCCCTCGGTGGGAATGCCGTGGCAGATCACGTGGTTGACCGAGGTGCACAGGGTCTTGGGGAAGCCGTGGTAGCCCACGTTGGCGGGCACCGCCTTCTGCACCTTGACGATGTGCTCGTAGGCGAGGCGATCCAGGTCTTCGGTGGTGACGCCGGGTTTGACGTGTTCTTTCAGCATCGCCAGCACTTCGGCGGCGAGCTGGCCGGCCACGCGCATGGCGGCCAGGTCCTGGGGAGTCTTGAGGGTAATGGCCATGGTTCCACCCAGATGGCGGCGGCGCACTGGCGGATCAACGTCCGCCGGCAACTTGCCGCCTAACCGGCGCACCGGCTACTATTGACGAGTTTTGCAGACCGCACGCGCCCTTTCCGGGCCACGGCGCCTGCACAGCGAACGGGCATTGTAACCGCGCCGCGGAGCAAGCCCAACCAACGCCACACACGCATCGGCACCGCCTTCGGGGTGCCGCGTCGGTTTCCGTCAAATCCAGGAAACGCCGCGGTCGAAGTCGGGGATGCGTGGAGGTCCCAACCCCCAGGTTCCCTTCGGAACCGACAATTTGGAGTTACACCCATGGCCCAAGTCACCATGCGCCAGATGCTCGAAGCGGGCGTCCATTTCGGTCACCAGACCCGTTACTGGAACCCCAAGATGGCGCCGTACATCTTCGGCGCGCGCGGCAAGATCCACATCATCAATCTCGAGAAGACCCTGCCGCTGTTCACCGACGCGATGAACTTCCTGTCGGGTCTGGCGCAGAAGCGCGGCACCATCCTGTTCGTCGGCACCAAGCGTTCGGCCCGCGAGCCGTTGGCCGAAGAGGCTGCACGCGCCGGCATGCCCTTCGTGACCGCCCGCTGGCTCGGCGGCATGCTGACCAACTTCCGCACCGTGAAGCAGTCGGTGGCCCGCCTGAAGGAACTGGAAGCGGCCGAGACCGACGGCTCGTTCGACAAGCTGGTCAAGCACGAAGTGCTGGCCCGTCGCCGTGAGCGCGAAAAGCTGGAGAACTCGCTGGGCGGCATCAAGAACATGAATCGCCTGCCGGACGCGCTGTTCGTGATCGATATCGGCCACGAAGACATCGCCGTGCAGGAAGCCAAGAAGCTCGGCATCCCGGTGATCGCCGTGGTCGACACCAACTACAACCCGGAGCTGGTGGACTACGCCATCCCGGGCAACGACGATGCCATCCGCGCGATCCAGCTGTACGCGCGCGCCGCCGCCGACTCGATCCTGGAAGGCAAGGCCGCTGCGCCGAACGCCGCCCAGGGCGACGCCGACGAGTTCGTCGAGCTGGACGAGGAAGGCAATCCGGTCGCCAAGACCGACGATCGCAAGGCAGCTGCCCCGCGTCGCGCGCCGGCCAAGAAGGGCGCCGGTGCGCCTCGCCGTGACGGCGGCCGCGGTCGCGACTCGTCCAGCGCCGAGTAAGCCTCACGCGTCATCCGCGGCGTGATCCGGCACGGGTCACGCCGCTCCCAAGCATTCGAGGAACTGACATGAGCAACATCTCTGCCCAGCTGGTGAAGGAACTGCGCGAGCGGTCCGGCGCCGGCATGATGGAATGCAAGAAAGCCCTGGTCGAGAACAACGGCGACATCGAAATCGCCATCGAGTGGCTGCGCAAGAACGGCCTGGCCAAGGCCGACAAGAAGGCTGACCGCATCGCTGCCGAAGGCCGCATCGTGGCTGCCCAGGCCGCCGGCAAGGCCGTGCTGGTCGAGGTCAACTGCGAGACCGACTTCGTCACCAAGAACCCCGACTTCGCCAAGTTCAGCGACACCGTGGCCCAGGTGGCGCTGGAGTCCGGCGCAGCCGACATCGATGCGCTCAAGGCCGCCGCCTTCCCGGGCGCCAGCAACGTGGAAGAAGGCGCCAAGGCGCTGGTCGCCACGATCGGCGAGAAGATTGAAGTGCGCCGCATGGCGCGCGTCGAGAGCGACGGCGTGATCGGCAGCTACATCCACGGCGGCCGCATCGGCGTGCTGGTGTCGATGAAGGGCGGCTCCGAGGAGCTGGCCAAGGGCGTGGCCATGCACGTGGCCGCGATGAACCCGCAGTACGTGAAGGCCGAGGACGTGCCGGCCAAGTTCGTCGAGAAGGAAAAGGAAATCGCGCTGAGCCAGATGACCGACAAGGACAAGGCCAAGCCGGCCGAAATCCTCGAGAAGATCATCGCCGGCAAGATCAACAAGATCGTCTCCGAGGTCACCCTGCTCGGCCAGCCGTACGTGCTGGACACCAACGTCACCGTCGCCGACGCCCTCAAGAAGGACGGCGCCGAGGTGCTCGCGGTGGTGCGCATGGCCGTTGGCGAAGGCATCGAGAAAGTGCAGGAAGACTACGCCGCCGAAGTGGCCAAGGCGATGCAGGTCTGATTCGTCCCTAACGCACGTAGTACCGAAAAAGCCGCGGGCAACCGCGGCTTTTTCATGCGCGACAAGTCAGCTGCGACTCCTCGCGAGGGCCCCGCCCGCCGCGCCACGCACAGAATTCTTACGAACACTTTGCCGCCGCCGTTACAATGCGCCGGTTTGCCCCACCCTGCCGGAGTTCCCATGAGCGAATCCTTCAAGCACCAGCGCATCCTGCTCAAACTCTCCGGCGAAGCACTGATGGGCGAGGCCGACTACGGCATCGACCCGAAGGTGATCGGCCGCCTCGCCGACGAGATCATCGAGGTGCAGCGCGCCGGCATCCAGATCGGCGTGGTGATCGGCGGTGGCAACATCTTTCGAGGCGCCGGCCTGGCGGCGGCCGGCATGGACCGCGTCACCGGCGACCACATGGGCATGCTGGCCACGGTCATGAACGCGCTGGCGATGCAGGATGCGATCGAGAAGCGCGGCGGCTTCGCCCGCGTGATGAGCGCGCTGCCGATCCACGACGTGGCCGAGGATTTCATCCGCCGCCGCGCCATCCGGCACATCGAGAAGGGCCGCATCGTGCTGTTCGCCGCCGGTATCGGCAACCCGTTCTTCACCACCGACTCGGCCGCCGCCCTGCGTGCGGTGGAGGTGGGCGCCGACCTGCTGCTGAAGGCGACCAAGGTGGACGGCATCTACACCGCCGACCCGGCCAAGCACACCGATGCCACCCGCTACGACCACCTCACCTACGACCAGGTGATCG
>DASUJJ010000294.1:0-16393 GCA_036279335.1 Dyella sp. | reverse complement strand
GGGCTGTCGTCGATCAGCAGGTCGGTCATCGCGCCGGGCGACATCTCGCTGCTCAGGCCGGTGCGCGCCTCATCCCTCTGCGGTGCGCCCCACAGCGGCGAGCTCAGTCGCGGCACCAGCGCAAAGGCGAACAGCGTCAGCGGCAGCGAGGCGACCAGCAGCACCAGCCCGGGAACCAGCTGACGCGGCAGGCTGCTCGATGCCTGCGCCGGCTCCAGCGCGCGCAGCGCAGCGAATGCCGGCAGCAGGCCGATCGCCACGCCGATGGTGATCAGCAGGCTCTGGTCGAACAGCAGCGCCGCCATCAGGGCGAAGCAGGCAAAGGCGATGCCGACCCGCGCGTCGCGTGGCGACTCGCTTTCCAGCAGCTTGAGTACCAGCAGGCCCACCGCCAGCGCTGAACCGGGCGCGCGGCCGAACACCGTGCCGTAGGTGGTGATGATCGCCAGCGTGAGCAGGGCCAGCAGCGGCAGCTTCAGCCACACGGGGGCCTTGCCCGGCATACGCCGTCGCTGCCACCAGCGCAGCGCCAGCACGCCGCCAAGCCCCGTGCTCAGCCACCACGGCAGGTGCGGCGCGTGCAGCGCGAGCACGCCCAGCATGGTGAGCACCAGGAAGTCGAAGCTGCGCCGGTCCAGCGGCGCTGGTGCCGGAGGCCGTCGCAGCAGTCGTGTCAGCCAGCTCACGGCAGCAGCGCCAGCGCGCTCATGCAGCGCGCGTAGTGGTCGGCACCGCTGCCCGCGGCAATCTCCTGCGTGGGCAGCCACAGGCTGTAGCGCCGGCGCTGGGCGTGCGCTTCACCGACCCAACGGGCCAGCCGGGCGATGCGCGATTCGCTGTCGAGGTGGCCCAGCTCGCGCCAGTCCAGCCGCCACTCCTCGTGCGACTGCGGTTGCTCGAAATCCTTCACCAGCAGGCCTTCGTGGCGCGCGCTGGCTTTCCACGCCACATGCCGCTGTGGATCGCCGACCCGGTAGTCGCGCAGGGCGGCGAGGTCGTCGCCGCGATGCAGCCGGCGACGGGCGGGATCGTCGTCGGGCGCCTGCGGCGCGGGACCCTGCGCCTCGGGCCGCGGCCACACCAGCACCGACTGCTCGGGATACAGCCAGCTCCACGCGCGAAACAGGCCGAGCGGCCAGGTGCTCCATACGCGCAGGCGCGGCAGCGGCTGCCAGCCGCGGAATTCGGTGGGGATGGCAAAGGCCACGTCGGCCTCGCCGCCAGCGCCAATGGCGAAGGCCTGCGTGATGTCGTTCACGTCCATCCGTACCGATTCGCGCGCGCGCTCCGCGCGGAAGCCCAGATGCAGGTCGATGGGTTGCCCTGCCGTGGCGTGGCCGGCGCGGATGTGCACGAGGGTCACGCCGTCCAGTACGCGAAAGGCGAGCAGCATCGAGCTCATGCTGGCCGCGCCGAGCAGGCAGGTGAGCAGCAGGGCGGCGTTGTTGGTGTAGTTGAGCGATCCGACCAGCATCACCACCAGCAGCACGCCGAAGCCCAGGCCGAAGCCGGTGGGCACGATGTAGATGCGCCGGCGGTGCAGTTCGATCGGCAGCGGTTCGGGGCGACGGTAGCGGGTCAGCGCGGGCAGGCGTTTTTCCGCCCAGCGCTGCAGGGCTTGCAGCGGAGCGGGCATCAGTCCACCGCCACCTCGGCGAGCAGCTCGCGCGCCAGCGCGTCGCCGCTGCTGCCGCGGCTGGGAACCAGTCGATGACCGGCCAGCGGCACGAACAGCGCCTGCAGGTCTTCCGGCAGCACGTGGTTGCGGCCGCTGAGCAGGGCCCAGCCGCGCGCAGCGGCGAGCAGCGATAAACCGGCCCGCGGCGACAGACCCACGCGGATCTCGGTGTGCCGGCGGCTGGCCGCGAGCAGCGCCTGCAGGTAGTCGAGCAGCGCGGGGCTGGTGATGATGGCCTGCGCGCGCTGCTGCAGATCCAGCAGGCTGGCGCCATCGAGCTGCGGCTGCAGCTGGGCCAGCAGGCCACGGCGGTCGCTGCCGGTGAGCAGGGCGCGCTCGGCGCCGGCGTCGGGGTAACCCAGCGAGATGCGCAGCATGAAGCGGTCCAGCTGCGAGTCGGGCAGGGCGAAGGTACCGTTGAGGTCGAGCGGATTCTGCGTGGCCACCACGTAGAAAGGCACCGGCAGCGCGTGGGTCTGGCCGTCCACGGTGACCTGGCCTTCGGCCATCGCCTCGAGCAGCGCGCTCTGCGTCTTGGGCGTGGCGCGGTTGATCTCGTCGGCCAGCAGCAGGCCGGCGAAGATCGGGCCGGGATGGAAGCGGAACTGCGCCGTCTCGCGCTCGTACACGCTCACCCCGATAATGTCCGACGGCAGCAGGTCGCTGGTGAACTGCACGCGCTGGAAGTCGAGCGAGAACGTGGCCGCCAGCGCATGCGCCAGCGTGGTCTTGCCTACCCCGGGCACGTCTTCCAGCAGCAGGTGACCGCCGGCGATCAGGCAGGCGAAGGCCAGCTTGACCTGGCGCGGCTTGCCCAGCAGTACCTGATTGACCTGCGCGAGTGCCGCATCCAGCCGGCGCAGCAGGGGATCATCGCGAAGTGGAGTGGCAGACATGTGGTTGGGCAGTTCCCTGGCGGCGCACCGGAGCGCGATGCATGCGTGATCGAGCCAGTGTAGTCGCGCCCGTTGCGCGCTGGCGAGCCGCGTTCCTGGGGGCGTTTGTCGCACTGCTGGTGGCGAAGATTGCACTCGCCGCGACGCTCGCGCCTTTCAGCGACGAGGCGTTCTACTGGCAGGAAAGCCGTCATCTGGCCTGGGGCTACAGCGATCTGCCGCCGCTGACGGCGTGGCTGATTCGGCTGGGCGAGAGTGTGGCCGGACACAGCCTGCTCGGCATGCGCTGGCCGTTCCTGCTGCTGGGCGCGGTGCTGCCGTGGATCGTGGTGCGCTTCGCCCGCGAGGCGTTCGATGCGCGCACGGGCTGGCAGGCCGGCCTGCTGTGCCTGGCGCTGCCGCTGGCCGGCACGCTGGGCGTGCTGGCGGTGCCCGATGTGCCGCTCACCGCGGCGATCATGCTGGCCGTGCTCGCGCTGCAGCGCGTGGCGGCGGCGGATCGACTTCGCGACTGGCTGTTGCTGGGTGGCGCGCTGGCGCTGGCGTGGATGACCCATTACCGGGCGGCGATGCCGATGCTGGTCGGGCTGCTGTTCCTCACTTTTGCACCGCGCGGTCGCGTGCTGTGGCGACGCCGCGGCCTGTGGCTGGCGCTGGCAGTGGCATCGCTGGGGCTGATCCCGCTGCTGGTGTCCAACTGGCGGCAGGGCGGTGCCGGGGTGGCCTTCCAGCTGGTCGACCGTAACCCCTGGCAGTTCCATGCCGGCGCGCTGGTGCAGCCGCTGGAACAGGCGCTGGCGTGCACGCCGCTGCTCTACGCGCTGATGCTGTGGGCGGCGTGGCAGGCCTGGCGGCGGCGCGAGGGCGCGCCGTGGGATGTCATCGCATACGTGGCGGCGGGTTTCCTGGGGCTGTACTTCGTGCTGGGCCTGTTCGCGGACGACCTGCGCTTTCGGGCGCACTGGCCGCTGCCGGGTTATCTGCCGCTGTTTGCGGTATTGCCGGCGCTGCTGTGGACCGAGCGCAGCGGCCGCCGCTGGCTGATGGCCGCGCTGGGCGTCGCGTTCGCGGGACAACTGCTGGGGCTGGCTTACCTTGCCCTGGCAGCCACGCCGGGCGGTGCCACGCGCCTGGCGGGGGTGAAGGCGTTTCCGTATGCCTTTGTCGGTTGGCGCGAGGTGGCCGCGCAGGTCGCCATGACCGACCCCGGCGATGCGGTGCTGGTGGCCGACAATTTCGTGCTCGCCGCCGAACTGGATTTCGCGATGGGTGGAGCGCGCCCGGTGTACAGCCTGGACAGTCCGCTGAACAGCAAGCACGGCCGCGCACCGCAGCTGGCGATCTGGCAGCGCGACGAGGCCGCCCTGCGCGCCGCGCACGCGGGCCAGCCGATGCTGCTGGTGGTGGAGGAAACCGCGCAGAGCGAGCGTGAGCGGCTGGCCTGGCAGGGCACGCTGTGTCGACGCATCGATGCGCCGCAGCCGGCCGGGCGGCTGAATCTCTACGAGGGTCGCAAGCGCTTCGCGTTCTACCGCGGACGGGTGCCGCCGGGGGCGCCTTCCGCACTGCCGGCCTCGCCGGCCGAGCGCGAAGCCTGTCCGCTGTGGCGCGCGGCGCATGCGGCCGATACGGCGCGCTGATGGCTCCCGCTCAGGGAATCGCGTGTCCGGCGGCGCGCAGCAATCGCGCCAGCGCGATCAGCGGCAGGCCGATCAGCGCGCTGGGATCGGTGGTCTCGATGCATTCGAACAGGCTGATGCCCAGCGCCTCGCACTTGAAGCTGCCGGCGCAATCCAGCGGCTGCTCGCGTTCCACGTAGCGGGCGATCTCGTCGTCGGCGAGGGCGCGAAACACCGCGCGGGTGTGGTCGACGAAGGTATGCCGTGTGGCCGTGCGCCCATCGAGCAGGCAAAGGGCCGTGTGGAAGTGCACGCTGCGCCCGCTGCTGGCGCGCAGTTGCTGGCGTGCTCGTTCCGGCGTGCCGGGCTTGTCCAGTACCTCGCCGTCGAGTGCGGCGACTTGATCGGAGCCGATCACCAGGGCGTGCGGATGCGCAAGAGCGACCGCGTCGGCCTTGGCGATGGCCAGCCGCAGCGCCCGTTCGCTCGGCGCCTCGCCAGCGAGTGCCGCCTCGTCGACGCCGGGAGCCGCCTGCGTGAAGTCGGCCAGCAGGCGCCGCAGCAGCTCCGCGCGATAGCGCGAGGTGGAGCCAAGCACGACCGGCGCGCTCATGCGCCGGGACCGCGATGGATGTGCTCGCGCATGGCGCTGTCCAGGTCATGCTGGGCCTGGTTGAGCGCCGACAGCAGCGGCTTGAGGCGGTCGCGCGTGTCGCGCATCGACTGCTCGGTGGTATCCAGCTCCTGCTGGCTGGCCCAGGCGGAGCAGTCGCGGATCCACAGGCGCTGCTGCAGCAGGGCGCGCAGGCCCGCGTCGATCGCCTGGCGCGCATCCTTCTCACTGGCCTGCGGCGCGTCAGGATTGACCGACATCACGGCGTGCGCCTGCTGCAGGCCCTTGCGGCAGGTTTTCAGGTCGGCCTCGAGCCGATCGGCCAGATCCAGCAGGGTCTGCAGGCTGGCGTTGCGCTTCCACTCGCGCTTGCGCTGGTTGAGAATCACGGCGACCAGCACGACCAGCAGCCCGAACAGGGCGGCGCCGCCGGCTATCATCATCTGGGGAGTCACGGAGCTGGATTCGCCGGAAATCGTCGGGCGGCCAGTCTGCCGCAAGCGGGGCAGCGCAGGCAAAGTGGGTCGCGTCCGCGCTGACGTTGCCGCACCGGCGCGCTGCTGAGCGGCGGCCGGTATCCCATGGTTGACTTGGGGCCGGCGCAAACCCATAATTTCGCGATTATGTCCGTGACACTGCCAGAGTCCGTGGACGCTTGGCGCATGGTCTCGGCGCGGCGTTCGTTTGTGGGAACGCTACCTGTGGCCTCGATGCCCCGCTTGTGCGGGATGCTGGCAGGCAGCGAAGGCGAGGTTGCGTTCGAGCTGGAATTTGGCCGCGACGAGCTGGGCATGGCCTATCTCGATGTGCAGGCGCAAGCGCCGCTGAGCGTCATCTGCCAGCGCTCGCTCGATGCGTTTGTGTTTCCGGTGGCTTTGCACAACCGGCTGGGGCTGATCCGCTCCGAGCGCGAGGAGTCCGGGCTTTCGCCCGACTGCGAGCCGCTGCTGGTGGAAGACGACGGCAAGCTCGCGCTGGCCGATGTCATCGAGGACGAACTGTTGTTGGCGCTGCCGCTGGTGCCGGTGAATCCGGACAGCGTATTGCCCGAAGAAGTGACAACTCCGCCGGCGGACGAAAGTGCCGACGGGGAGCGTACCGATAACCCGTTCGCGGTGTTGCGCGAACTCAAGAAATAACCCGCTCGAAACAAGCGATTACGTTGGAGATCCGCCATGGCCGTTGCCAAGAGCCGCAAGACCCCGTCCACCCGCGGCATGCGTCGTTCGCACGACAAGCTGAAGACCGTGCAGCTGTCGACCGACCCGACCAGCGGTGAGGTGCACCTGCGCCACCACGTGACTGCCGACGGTTACTACCGCGGCAAGAAGGTCATCGCGACCGCCGTGGCGGCCGTCGAAGAAGATTGATCGGTCCCTCACGGGATTGCGGTAGCAAGGCGGCGCGGAAACGCGCCGCTTTGCGTTTGCGTGCCAGCGAACGTACTTTGTCGGCTCCGGTCTGGCAGCCTGCACCTTCCGGGTGCGATGGCTGCCACCCGAACGACCGTGCGAATGGATAGTTGAATGAACCCGATCTTTTCCCGCATCACCGGTACCGGCAGCGCGCTGCCCGACCGCGTTCTCACCAATGCCGACCTCGAAAAGATCGTCGACACCAGCGATGAGTGGATCCAGACGCGCACCGGCATCCGCGAGCGTCACGTGGTCGCCGATGGCGAGACCACGTCCGACCTCTCGGTCACCGCCGCACTGCGGGCGCTGGAAGCCGCCGGCGTCAAGGCGTCCGAGCTGGACCTGATCGTGCTGGGCACGACCACGCCGGACATCATCTTTCCGTCCACCGCCTGCCTGGTGCAGCACCGCATCGGCGCCAACGGTTGCGCGGCGTTCGACGTGAACGCGGCCTGCTCGGGCTTCATGTATGCGCTGGGCATTGCCGACAAGTTCATCAAGTGCGGCCAGGTGAAGAAGGCGCTGGTGATCGGCGCCGAGACGCTCACGCGCATGGTCGACTGGACCGAGCGCGAGACCTGCGTTCTGTTCGGCGATGGTGCCGGCGCCGTGGTGCTGGAGGCGTCCAGCGAGCCCGGCATCTACGCGACCTGCCTGCACGCCGACGGTGGCCACAAGGATCTGCTGTACAACCCGGTCGGCGTCTCTGTCGGCTTCTCCGACGAGCCCAACCACGGCGTGCGCATCCGCATGTCCGGGCGCGAGGTGTTCAAGGTGGCGGTGAAGACGCTCGATTCGCTGGTCGACGAGACGCTCAAGGCCGCCGGCATGCAGGAGTCGGACATCGACTGGCTGATTCCGCACCAGGCCAACCTGCGCATCATCGAGGCCACCGCCAAGCGGCTGAAGATGTCGATGGATCGCGTGGTGGTCACCGTCGACAAGCACGCCAATACCTCGTCGGGCTCGGTGCCGCTGGCGCTGGATTACGCCGTGCGCTCGGGCAAGGTGCAGCGCGGCCAGACCCTGTTGCTGGAGGCCTTCGGCGGCGGGTTCACCTGGGCGTCGGCGCTGTTGCGTTACTGATCGCCTTCGCCGCGCGTCCGTTCAGATGCCGCCTTTCGGGGCGGCATCTGCGTTCTACGGCGCGAAACTTCGCGATACGGCTGCGTACGCCATGGATTGCTGGCACCATGCCCATTTTAGTCGACCGGGTCCCACTTCCATGACTGCAACTGCATCTTCGCTGGCCTTCGTTTTCCCCGGGCAGGGCTCCCAGTCGGTGGGCATGCTGGCCGAGCTGGCCGAGCTGCATCCGGAAGTGCGGGCCACGTTCGACGAGGCGTCGGACGGTGCGGGCGTGGACCTGTGGGCGCTCAGCCAGCAGGGGCCGGAGCAGCAGCTCAATCGCACCGAATACACCCAGCCGGCGCTGCTGGCGGCCAGCGTGGCGGTGTGGCGCCTGTGGCGCGCGCAGGGCGGTGCCGTGCCGGCGCAGCTGGCTGGCCACAGCCTGGGCGAGTACAGCGCGCTGGTCGCTGCCGAAGCCATTGCCTTGCGCGATGCCGCGCACCTGGTGCGTATCCGCGGCCAGGCGATGCAGGAGGCGGCGCCGGAAGGTTCGGGCGCGATGGCCGCCGTGCTTGGCGCCGAGGATGCCGTGGTCGAAGAGGCCTGCCGCGACGCTTCGGGCGTGCATGTGGTGGTGGCCGCCAATTTCAATTCGCCGGGCCAGGTGGTGATCGGCGGCCACGCCGACGCGGTGGACAAGGCGCTGGCGCTGCTGGCCGAGCGCGGCGTGCGCAAGGCGGTGAAGCTGCCGGTGAGCGTGCCCTCGCACACGCCGCTGATGCGCGAGGCCGCCAACCGGCTGGCCGAAGCGATGGCCGCCTACGCCTGGAAAGTACCGACGATTCCCGTGGTGCAGAACGTGGACGCCCGTGTGCATGACGGTGTCGAGTCGATCCGCGAGGCGCTGGTCAGCCAGCTCTATCTGCCGGTGCGCTGGACCGGCTGCGTGCAGGCGCTTGCCGCCGGCGGCGCCACCCGCATCGCCGAGTGCGGGCCAGGCAAGGTGCTGAGCGGACTGGTCAAGCGCATCGACAAGTCACTCGAGGCGCGCGCGCTCGGTACGCCGGGCGACTTCGAGGCCGCCCGCACCGAATGGGTCTGAGCTTCCCCGATTTCGAACTGCAAGGATTCAGGCATGAACGACGTACTCAAGGGTGAAGTCGCCCTGGTCACCGGCGCCAGCCGCGGCATTGGCGCCGCCATTGCCGACGAGCTCGCTGCGATGGGCGCCATCGTGATCGGCACGGCCACCAGCGACGCCGGCGCTGCGGCGATCGGCGAGCGCCTTGCGGCGCACGGTGGGCATGGGCGCAAGCTTGACGTCACCGATGGAGCCGCTGTCGAGGGCTTGATCGAAGGCATCAGCAAGGAGTTTGGCGCTGTCTCGATTCTCGTCAACAACGCGGGCATCACCCGCGACCAGCTGCTGATGCGCATGAAGGACGAGGACTGGCAGATCATCCTCGACACCAACCTCAGCTCGGTCTATCGCACCTCCAAGGCAGTGATGCGCGGCATGATGAAGGCGCGCAAGGGCCGCATCATCTCGATCGCCTCGGTGGTGGGCGTCACCGGCAACCCGGGGCAGGCCAATTACGCGGCGGCCAAGGCCGGCATCATCGCGTTCTCCAAGTCGCTGGCGCGCGAGATCGGCAGCCGCGGCATCACGGTGAACGTGGTGGCACCGGGTTTCATCGACACCGACATGACGCGCGCGCTCAGCGAGGAGCAGCGCGCCGGACTGCTGCAGCAGATTGCGCTGGGTCACCTCGGCGAGGCCAGCGACATCGCCAAGGCGGTCGGTTTCCTGGCCTCGCCCGCGGCCGCCTACATCACGGGCGAAACGCTGCACGTCAACGGCGGCATGTACATGCCGTGACGCCTGTGGCGCGGTCCGTCGACCGTGCCCGGGTCGCATGTCGCCAGCAGCTTCGTTTTAGGCGACAATGCCCCCTTCGCGTCGGCCCCTGGGCCGGCGTGGCTCCACCGCCAGCGGTATCTGGCAGGCCCTCGTGGCCCCGTGCAAGCCAACCGCTGGCACATGCCGGAACCTGCCGGCGAAGCATCAAATTTTCTCCTTGGGAGGTTGGGCAAACATGAGCACCATCGAAGAACGCGTCAAGAAAATCGTCATCGAGCAGCTGGGCGTGAAGGAAGATGAAGTCACGGCGAACGCTTCGTTCGTGGACGATCTGGGCGCAGATTCGCTGGACACGGTCGAGCTGGTGATGGCTCTGGAAGAAGAGTTCGAGACCGAGATCCCGGACGAAGACGCCGAGAAGATCACCACCGTGCAGCAGGCCGTCGACTACATCAAGGCCCACTCCAAGGAGTGATCGCGTCGCGGCGTGCCAGCCCCTGTGGGTGCTTCCGCCGCCGCGTACCGATATCGAAAGCTGCGCCATCTTGGCGCAGTTTTCGTTTCTGCAAGCTGCAACGTCCGATCCCGTATGGTGCGCGTCTGACGCGTCCCCGGTTTCGCGATGCGCCCGTCGACGGCCGCTGAAACTTCGACAAACGGCATCACCAAGGAACTCAAGAGCATGAGCAAGCGACGCGTGGTAGTCACCGGCATGGGCATCATCTCGCCGGTGGGCAACGACATTGCCACCGCCTGGAAGAACGTCCTGGAGGGCAACAGCGGCATCGGCCCGGTGACGGCGTTCGATGCCAGCGCCTACGCGACCCGCATCGCCGGCGAAGTCGGCGATTTCGATCCGGTTGCCGCCTATTTCCACGGCACCGATGTCCCCGCGGACGAGCAGCGCTCGATCGGCAAGGACTTCAAGCGGATGGATCCGTTCATCCACTACGGCATCATTGCCGGCACGCATGCATTCCGGCAGTCGGGCATCGTGGTGACGGACGAGAACGCCGGCCGCATTGGCGTGGCCGCCGGCGCCGGCATCGGCGGCCTGCACACGATCGAGGCAACCGCCATCGAGCTGGCCGAGAAGGGCCCGCGCAAGGTCTCGCCGTTCTACGTGCCCAGTTCGATCATCAACATGGTCGCGGGCAACCTGTCGATCTACCACGGGCTCAAGGGACCGAACATCGCGCTGGTCTCGGCATGCACCACCGCCGCGCACAACATCGGCATGGCAATGCGCCTGATTCAGTACGGCGATGCCGATGCCATGCTGGCGGGCGGCGCCGAGTTCGCCACCACGCCGACGGCCATGGCCGGGTTCTGCTCGGCCAAGGCGATGTCCACCCGCAATGACGATCCGAAACATGCCAGCCGCCCGTGGGACGCCGGTCGCGACGGCTTCCTGCTTTCCAACGGCGCCGGCATGCTGGTGCTGGAGGAATACGAGTTTGCCAAGGCCCGTGGCGCCAACATCCTGGCCGAGATCATCGGCTTCGGCATGAGTGGCGACGCGTACCACATCACTTCGCCCAGCGGCGATGGCGCCGAACTGGCCATGCGCAACGCGCTGCACGATGCGGGCCTTAATCCGGAAGACGTGCAGTACGTCAATGCGCACGGCACCTCCACGCCGGTGGGTGATCTGGGCGAGGCGAAGGCCATCCGCAACGTGTTCGGCGAGCACGCGACCAAGAAGGGCAGCTTCGCGGTCAGTTCGACCAAGTCGGTCACCGGCCACCTGCTCGGCGCCGCCGGCGGCGTCGAGGCGATTTTCTCGATCCTCGCCCTGCGCGATGGCGTGATGCCGCCGACCATGAACCTGGAAGAGGTCGATCCGGAGGTCGCTGCACTCGGCATGGATCTGGTCGCGAACCGGGCGGAGCAGGCCAGGGTGGACGTGGTCATCTCCAACTCGTTCGGCTTCGGCGGCACCAACGGCACGCTCGCTTTCCGTCGCTTCTGAGCGGCGGATGGACGGCCATCGCCGCATCCTCGGCGGCCGGCGCGACCTGCTCGCGCCGGCCGCCGCGTTTCCACAGCGCTATCCGGGACTGTTGCAGAGCGTGGTGCTGGGCACGCCGCAGGCGCGCTACGACATCCTGTTCCTGGCCGGCCGCGAATCGCTGTCCCTGCACGGCGATGGCGTGGTGCGCGACCAGGATGGGCAAGCGCACGACGGGCGGTTTCTCGACGTGCTCGATGCGCGCTGGCTGGCCGAACGCACGCCGCGTCACGAGGCGAGTGCGCTGCCGTTCCACGGTGGCTGGCTGCTGTATCTGAGTTACGAGCTGGTTGGCCAGATCGAGCCGCGCCTGCGCCTACGCCCGCCCGAGCCGCTGCCACTGGCGCTGGCCGTGCGCTGTCCCGCAGCCGCCATTGTCGACCACGTCGCCGGACATACCGTGCTGGTGGCCGAGCCGGGCTGCGAACATCTGCTGGATCAGCTCGAGGCGGATCTCGCCGGGCGCAGCAGCCTGCCCACGCTGGTCAGCCCCGGGTCGATCAGCGAAGACCTGCCGCAGACGTTTCTCGACGGCGTGGAGCGCATCCACGAGCATCTGCGTGCCGGCGACATTTTCCAGGTCAACCTGTCGCGCGAATGGCGCGCGCAGTTTGCGCAAGCGCCCTCGGCAGCGGCGCTGTATGACGCACTGCGCCGGGCCAATCCGGCGCCGTTTGCCGGCCTGTTGCAGCAGCCGGGCTGGGCCATCGCCAGCTCCTCGCCGGAGCGGCTGGTGGACTCGCGCGGCGGCCTCGCGCAGACGCGCCCGATCGCCGGCACTCGCCCGCGCGTGGCCGGCGATGACGAGGCGGCGCGCATTCGCGAGCTGAGCGCCCACCCGAAGGAGCGCGCCGAGCACGTGATGCTGATCGACCTGGAGCGCAACGATCTCGGCCGCGTCTGCGTACCCGGCACGGTGGAGGTCGACGAACTGATGGTGGTGGAGAGCTACGCCCACGTGCACCACATCGTCTCGAACGTGCGTGGGCGCCTGCGTCCGGAGGTGACTCCGGGTCAGTTGATCGCCGCCACGTTTCCCGGCGGCACCATCACCGGCTGCCCCAAGGTGCGCTGCATGGAGATCATCGCCGCGCTGGAGGACGCGCCGCGCGGTGCCTACACCGGCGCGCTCGGCTACCTCGACCGCAGCGGTGACCTGGATCTCAACATTCTCATTCGCACGCTGACCCTGGTCGGCGACCGCGTCAGCCTGCGCGCCGGTGCCGGCATCGTGGCCGACTCGGTGGCGACGAACGAGCTGGATGAAACGCGGGCCAAGGCGCGCGGCCTGCTGCGGGCGCTGGGCGTGGCCGGCTGATGGCGGTGCGTGAGCTGATCAACGGGCAGCCGGGGGCCTTGCTGTCGGCGCAGGATCGCGGGCTGCTTTACGGCGACGGCCTGTTCGAGACGATACGCGTGGTCGATGGCGTGGCGCCGCTGTGGCCGCGCCACATGGCACGCCTCGCCGAGGGCTGCATGCGCCTCGGCCTGCCGGCGCCGGATGCGGACGTGCTGGCTGCCGAGCTGCGGGCGGTGAGCGACGGCCTGCGGGCGGCGGTGGTGCGCATCACCGTGACGCGCGGCGAAGGCGCGCGCGGCTATGCGCCGCCGGCCCATCCCCAGTGCACCCGCATCGTGGCGGCGTTTCCGATGCCGGCTCTGGAGCCGCGCGCCGCGTCCCAGGGCATGCGCGTCCGCATTTGCGCGCTGCGCCTGGCCGAGCAGCCGCGCCTGGCCGGGCTCAAGCATCTCAACCGGCTCGAGCAGGTGCTGGCGCGGGCCGAATGGAGCGATCCGGCAATCGGTGAAGGGCTGCTGCTGGACGCGGCAGGTCGCGTGGTCTGCGCCACGATGGCGAATGTTTTCGCGGTGATCGACGACGCGCTGGTGACGCCCGCCGTGATCCGCTGCGGCGTGGCCGGCGTGGCGCGAGCCGAGGTGCTGGCGACGCATTCCACTGCGCAGGTGCGTGACGTGCATCTGGATGAGTTGCTCGACGCGAGCGAGGTCTTCCTCACCTCGAGCGTCCGCGGCATCCTGCCGGTTCAGGCCGTGGGAGATAAGGTCTTCGCCCCCGGTCCGATCACACGCGCGTTGCAGCAGCACTGGCGCGATCTGGGTTTTTCGTTGGAGCAGACATGAGTCGTGTGGGCATGGGTGGTCGTGGCATGTGGGGTGGTGCGCGCTGGCGCACGCTGATCGTCGTCCTCGTGCTCGCCGTGGCGGGTGCCGCCGGCTGGCTATGGCACGACCTGGATCGCTTCAGCCGGGCGCCACTGCAGGTTGCTCCCGCCGGCGAATCGATCGACATTGCCAGGGGCAGCGGCTTCGGGCAGATCGTGGCCCAGCTGCGCGAGCAGGGCCTGAGCGATGCGTCGCCGCTGTACTGGCGCGCGCTCGCCGAGCAGATGCACGTGGCCGGCAAGCTGCGTGCCGGCGAATACCTGCTGAAGCCTGGCATCACGCCGCGCACGCTGCTTGACGACATGGCCAGCGGCCGCGTGCTGCAGCATGACTTCACCATCGTCGACGGCTGGACCTTCGCCGAACTGCGTGCCGCCCTCGACAAGGCCGGCAACCTGCAGCACCTTACGGCGGGCCTGGACAACGCCGCGCTGATGCAGAAACTCGGCGAGCCCGGCGAGATGCCGGAGGGCCGTTTCCTGCCCGAAACCTATGCCTACGTGAAGGGTGACAGCGATCTGGACCTGCTCAAGCGCGCCCATGCCGCCATGCACAAGACGCTCGACGCGCTGTGGCCCGGACGAGATCCGGATCTTCCCCTGGCGACGCCGTACGATGCGCTGATCCTGGCCTCCATCGTGGAGAAGGAGACTGGCCGCGCCGACGAGCGCAAGCGCATCGCCGGCGTATTCGTGCGCCGGCTGGAGAAGCACATGCTGCTGCAGACCGATCCGAGCGTGATCTACGGCATGGGGGCAAGCTACGCGGGCAATATCCGCCGCAGTGACCTCACCACCGATACGCCCTACAACACCTATACCCGAGCGGGTTTGCCACCGACGCCGATCGCCTTGCCGGGCAAGCCGGCGATCGAGGCGGTGCTGCATCCGGCAGCGGGCAACGCCCTGTATTTCGTGGCGCGCGGTGATGGCACCCACGTCTTTGCGGCCACCCTGGCCGAGCACAATCACAACGTCGCCTGCTACCAGCTCAAGCGGTGTCAGTGATGGGGCGCGGCATGTTCATCAGCCTGGAAGGCGGCGAGGGCGCGGGCAAGAGCACCCTGCTGGCCGGCCTGCGCGACTACCTGGCGGGGCAGGGCATCGACCTGCTGCAGACGCGCGAGCCCGGCGGCACACCGCTGGGTGAATCGCTGCGGCAGATCCTGCTCGATCCGGCCATGCGTGGCATGAGTGCGGAGAGCGAGCTGCTGCTGATGTTTGCCTCGCGCGCCCAACTGGTGCGCGAGTGCATCGCGCCGGCGCTGGCTGGCGGGCGGTGGGTGCTGTGCGACCGCTACGCCGACGCCAGCTATGCCTACCAGGGCGGTGGCCGCGGCCAGCCGATGGAACGCATCGCGGCGCTGGAAGCCTGGGCCTGCGCGGGCGTCGTTCCCGATCTGACCCTGCTGCTTGATCTCCCCGTCGCCGATGGCCGCGCCCGTGCGGCCGGGCGCGGCGATGCCGATCGCATCGAGGCGGAGGCGGATGCGTTCTTCGAGCGCGTGCGCGCCGTGTACCGGACGCGGGCGCAGGCCGAGCCGCGGCGTTTCCGCGTGATCGACGCCGGCGGCACGCCGGCACAGGTACTGGCCGCGGCGATCGCTGCCTTGGCACCGCTGTTGGCGGAGCGCGCCGCATGAGCGCCATGCCGTGGCAGGACGAACACTGGGCGCGGCTGCAGGCGCGCCGCGCGCGCGGGGCGATGCCGCACGCGCTGCTGATCTGTGGTCCGGAAGGCTTGGGCAAGCGCGCCTTCGCCGAACGCTTCGTGCGCGGCCTGCTGTGTCTGGAGCCGGTGGACGGCGAGGCCTGCGGGCACTGCCGCAGCTGCGCGCTGCAGGCGGCGGGCAGTCATCCCGATCGCGTCACGCTGACTTACGGCCTGCGCAAGGACGGCGTGCAGCGCAGCGAGATCGTGATCGACCAGATCCGCGAGCTGTCCGCGCGGCTGTCCATGTCCAGCCAGTTCGGCGGCTGGCAGATCGCCACCGTCGATCCGGCCGATGCGCTCAACGGCGCCGCCGCCAACGCGCTGCTGAAAACGCTGGAGGAGCCGGCAGCGCAGACCATGCTGGTGCTGGTCGCCGACGCGCCGTGGCGCCTGCCGCAAACCATCCGCAGCCGCTGCCAGCGCGTCGAGTTCCATCTGCCGGCAGCGGAGCAGGCGTTGGTCTGGCTGGAGGCGCAGGGCGTGGCCGACGCGCCCGCGGCGCTGCAGGCGGCAGGCGGCAATCCTGGGTTGGCGCAGCGCTGGGCGCGGGAAGGCTCGCTCGATCGGCGCCGCGAGGTGCGCAAGGATCTCGCCGCACTCGCTGCCGGTCGCGGCGAGGCGATGGACGTGGTACGGCGCTGGCTGGACAGCGAGCCTGCGCAGCGGGTCTGGTTCGCCGCCCAGGCGGTGGCCGAGGAAACCCGTGCCAAACTCTCCGGCGTGCCCGGCCCGCTGGCCAGCGCGCTTGCACCATCGGCGCTGGCGGACTGGTACGCCAGCGCCAATCGCGCCCGCGAATCGCTGCGCGGCCCGCTGCGCGGCGATCTTGCCCTGCTGGAACTGCTGGCCCGCTGGCGCTGAGCGCCCGCACCGCCAGCGGGCCCCGCCGATGATGCAGTCCCTCTCCGCGCGCACGCGTCTGCTGGTGGTCGCGCCGCATCCCGACGACGAAACGATCGCCACCGGCCTGCTGATCCAGCACGTGCTTGCCGCCGGCGGAACCGTCCACGTGCTGTTGCTCAGCGACGGCGACAACAATCCCTGGCCGCAGCGCTGGCTGGAGCACCGACTGCACGTGGGCGCTGGCGATCGTGCGCGCTGGGCCGCGCGCCGGCGCCACGAGCTGGAGTCCGCCCTGCGCGTGTTCGGCCTGCCGCTGCACGCGCTTACCGCGCTGGGGTGGCCCGACCAGGGACTGACGCGGCGGGTGCAGCGGGAGCTGCCCGCATCGCTGGATGCGCTGCACGCGGTGCTCGACGCTTTCGCCCCGAACGTGGTGGTGATGCCGGCACTGGAAGATCGCCATCCCGACCACGCCGCCGCGCACGTGCT
>DASUJJ010000293.1:0-24479 GCA_036279335.1 Dyella sp. | reverse complement strand
CAAGCAGACGCCGGTGTTCTTCGGTTCGGCGGTCAACAGTTTCGGCGTGCAACTGCTGCTGGACTTCTTCGTCGAGCGCGCGCCCTCGCCGCGCCCGCGCGACACGCTTACCCGCGAGGTGCAGCCGGATGAGGAGAAGCTGTCCGGCTTCGTGTTCAAGATCCAGGCCAACATGGATCCGGCGCACCGCGACCGCGTGGCTTTCATGCGCGTGTGCTCGGGCACCTACAGCGCCGGCATGAAGATGATCCAGACGCGCACCGGCAAGGAGGTGCGCATCGCCAACGCGCTGACCTTCATGGCGTCCGATCGCGAGATCGTCGACAGCGCCTACCCCGGCGACGTGATTGGCCTGCACAACCACGGCACCATCACCATCGGCGACACCTTCACCGAGGGCGAGGCGGTCACGTTCACTGGCATCCCCAACTTCGCGCCCGAGCTGTTCCGCCGCGCGCGGCTGCGCGATCCGCTGAAGATGAAGGCACTGCAGAAAGGCCTGGCGCAGCTGTCCGAGGAGGGCGCCACCCAGTTCTTCCGCCCGCTGATGTCCAACGATCTGATTCTCGGCGCGGTCGGCGTGCTGCAGTTCGACGTGGTGGCCTATCGCCTGAAGGACGAATACAACGTCGACGCGAGCTTCGAGCCGGTCAGCGTAGCCACCGCGCGCTGGGTGCACTGCGACGACGAGAAGAAGCTGGCCGAGTTCCGCGAGAAGAACGCGATGAACCTCGCCATCGACGGCGCCGGCGAGCTGGTCTACATCGCGCCCACGCGAGTGAACCTGCAGCTGGCGCAGGAGCGCTGGCCGCAGGTGCGTTTTTCCAACACGCGCGAGCACGCGGCCTCGATCGAGCTCTGAGCCGCTGAAAAAGCCGGGTACGCCGCATCGCCGTGCGGCCGTCCCGGTCGCGGCCGTCTGGCGCGGCCATCCACAGGGAAACCATCCCATGCACGATCCACGACTCGCCTTCACGACGCCGCCCGAGGCACCGCGCTGGAAGCGCTGGCTGGTGTATTCGCCGCTGGCGCGGATCGTGATCTTCGCGATCCTGTGGGTGGTGATCAGCTTTGCCCTCGGCGCCGCGGCATCGCTGCTGGGCTGGGGTGGAAAGACCAGCCCGCCGCTGCACCGGGCCGGCACCGAGCTGCTCATACGCGCCCTGCCCGCCGTGCTGGCCTACCTCGTGCTCGTCCTGGCGGTGGAGCGCCGTTCGCCGCGCGAGCTGGCGCTGCGCACACTGGCGCCCATGGGCGCGGCCGGCCTGGTGGCCGGCCTTGCGCTGTTCAGTACCGCGGTGGCCGTGCTGTGGCTGCTCGGCAGCTACCACGTGGTGGGCAGCAACCCGCACGCGCCGTGGCTGCCGCAACTGCTTGCCGTGGGCCTGGGTGCCGGCATCGGCGAGGAAATCGTCAGCCGCGGCGTGCTGTTCCGCGTCGTCGAGGAAGGCCTCGGCACGGTGATCGCGCTGCTCGTCTCGGCGCTGTTTTTCGGCGCGGCCCACCTGGGCAATCCAGGCGCCACGGTGTGGAGTTCCGTGGCCATCGCGATCGAGGCGGGCCTGCTGTTCGGCCTGCTCTACCACGTCACCCGCTCGCTGCCGCTGTGCATGGGCGTGCATGCCGCGTGGAATTTTGCCCAGGGCGCGCTGTACGGCATTCCCGTGTCCGGCACCACAGCCGACGGCCTGCTGGTTTCCCGGCGCACCGGACCGGACTGGCTCAGCGGCGGGGTGTTCGGCGCCGAGGCTTCGGTGGTGGCGCTGGCGGTGTGCAGCGTGTGCAGCCTCGCCCTGCTGTGGGTCGCGCTGCGCCGGGGCAGCCTGGTGCCCGCGGGTGGCCCGCACCGCCGCTGCCGCACCGCCGACTGACGCGCCTACCGCGGCGGGGAAACGGCGGCTACTCTGGGCATCGTCGCTGACCTGCCGGAGCGTCCGGACAGGCAACGGCAGGGCGCCCACACGCGGCGCCCGGCGACTGCCCGGACCGTCATGACTGCACACTCGCAACCCCGCCAGTATTCGTGGCTGGCCCACCAGCCGATCCAGCGCAAGATGATGCTCGCCATCGCGCTGATGCTGGCGCTGTTCATGATCGCCAACGTCGCCGGGCTCTACTCGCTGC
This sequence comes from Dyella sp., assembly GCA_036279335.1. GTDB lineage: Bacteria > Pseudomonadota > Gammaproteobacteria > Xanthomonadales > Rhodanobacteraceae > Dyella_A. The sequence continues at coordinate 22,355 of DASUJJ010000293.1, read as the reverse complement.
GCCGGCAGGAGGCGACCCGACAGTGGGCCGCACACACGTACGCGGTACTGCTCAAGCTGGGCGAAGCACGCCAGGCCTTGCTGCAGAGCCAGATCGGCGCCCGCGGCTACCTCATCAACGGCGACGCGAGCGAGCTGCAGACCCACCTCGAAGGCGACCGCAACATCGGCCGGAGCCTCGCCGAGCTGCGCCAGCTCACCGCTGACAATCCGCTGCAGCAAAGTCGCCTGGATCAGCTGCAAAGCGGGATGGACGCATGGCGCAGCCAGGCCGACACCTGGGTACTGCAGCCGATGAAACAACTACATACGAGCGATCCGGTGCAGCGCGCGCTGGCGCGGGCGAAAGTGCAGGACGACTTCATGAGCCATCGCACGATCCGCATGTCGGAACTGACCGCGCTGATCGATCGCATGTACGAGACCGAGCGGGAGCTGCTGGACCAGCGCGAGCAGACCCTGCAGAACGTGCTGCGCACTACCCAGGCGATCGGCATCGGCTCGGCCGCCCTCAGCCTGCTCCTTGGCCTGGCCATGCTCAACCTCACGGCACGGCTGGTGACCCGCCCGCTGCGCCGCATGACCGAGCTGATGACGCGGCTGGCCAACCATGACCACAGCATCGAAGTGCGCCGGGTGGAGCGCAATGACGAGATCGGCAAGATCGCCAACGCACTGCACGTGTTCAAGCAGATGGCCATCGCCATGGCGGCACAGAACCAGCTGAAGACGCAGATTGGCGAGCTGTCGCAGAGCCTGCAGGAAGTCGACGACCACCGCGCCTTTGGCGCCCGTGTGACGAGCCTGCTGGCGCCCGCGACGGGCGCCGGCGTGGCAATGTTCTACGGCTTCGACCCGAACCGCCAGCGGCTCGATCTGCTCGGCAGCTACGGCCTGCGGCTGGGCGCGCGGGCGTCGGAGCGTTACGTGCCGGGCGAGGGGTTGGCCGGCCAGTGCGCGCTGGAACGCCGCCCCATCGTGGTGGACCAGATACCCGATGACTACGTGCAGATCGAGTCGGCCACCGGTGCCGCATCGCCGCACCAGCTGGTGATCCGCCCGCTGATCGCGCACAACGCCTTGGTCGGCGTGCTGGAACTGGCCACGTTCGCCCCACTCGATGCGCTGCAGACGCAGCTGCTGGACGAGGCGCTGCCACTGGTGGCGCTGACCCTGGAGAACCTCAACCGCGCCATCGCCACGCAGGATCTGCTCAGGCAGACGCAGGAACAGGCCGACGAACTGCGCGCCTCCGAGGACGCCCTGCGCCGGCGCAAGGAGGCCTTGCGCGATAGCAACGACGCGCTGCAGGCCAAGACGGTGGAGCTGGAGGAACAGACCCAGCGGCTGATCGCCTCGGAGGAGGAAATGCGCGTGCAGGCCGAGGAACTGCAGGCCAGCAACGAGGAACTGCGCGAAAAGAGCGAGCACCTCAATCGCCAGCACGAAGTGCTGGAGGACCTGCAGCGCGACACCGAGCAGAAGGCCGACGAGCTGGCGCGGGCCAGCCAGTACAAGAGCGACTTCCTGGCCAACATGTCGCACGAACTGCGGACGCCGTTGAACAGCCTGTTGATCCTGTCGCGCAGCCTGGGGGAAAACGCGACCGGCAACCTCGACGAGGAACAGGTCGAATCGGCGCGCATCATCCACGACGCCGGCGCCAGCCTGCTGCGCCTGATCAACGACATCCTCGACCTGTCCAAGATCGAGGCCGGCAAGATGGAGCTGATGGTGGAAGAGCTCCCGCTGGCCAAGCTGCAGCTGTTGCTGCAGCGCAGCTTCAGACACGTGGCGCAGCAGCGCGGCCTGTCCTTCGACATCACGCTGGCGCCCGACCTGCCGGAGGTCGTTCGCACCGACGGCGCGCGGCTGGAGCAGGTGATCAACAACCTGCTCAGCAATGCCTTCAAGTTCACCGCCAGGGGCGGCGTAAGCGTGGCGATCGGGCGGCCGACCGACCCTGCGGCGGTTCCCGAGGCGCTGCGCGGCCAGCCGGTGATCGCGATCGCCGTGCGTGACACCGGCATCGGCATTCCCGCCGACAAGCTGCAGCGCGTATTCGGCGCATTCGAGCAGGTGGATGTCGGCACCAGCCGGCAATACGGCGGCAGCGGGCTGGGCCTGGCGATCTCGCGGCGCATGGCCGAGCTGCTCGGCGGCGACCTTACGCTGACCAGCGTCAGCGGCGAAGGCAGCACCTTCACGCTGTGGCTGCCCGAGATCATCGAGGTGACTCCCGCGGCCGAGGCGCCCGGGCACGATGCGGCCATGCCGCAACCGGTCGCTGCACCGACCCGTGAGATGGCCGCGCCGGTCCCTCCCGCGCCATTGCTGCAGCCGTTCCCCGACGACCGCGACTCGATCGGCGCCGGCGACACGGTCATCCTGGTGATCGAGGACGACGCCTCGTTCGCGCGCATCCTGGCCGAGATGATCCGGCGCAAGGGCCATCGCGTGCTCGCCGCCGGCGACGGCGAAACCGGCCTGCAGCTGGCGCGGCAATACCAGCCCAGCGGCATCCTGCTGGACGTCGGCCTGCCGGGCATGGACGGCTGGAGCGTGATCGAACGGCTGAAGGCGGACCTGGCCACGCGGGCGATCCCGGTGCATTTCATCTCGTCCACCGGCGAGGCCGCGCGCGGGCGCGAGCTGGGCGCGGTCGGCTTTCTCACCAAGCCGGTCAGCCGCGAGGCGATCACCGAGGCCTTCGAGCGCCTGCTGCATTTCGCCGAGGGGAGCACCCGCCAGCTGCTGATCGTCGACGACGACGCCTCCTCGCGCGCCGCGGTGCGCAGCATGCTGCGCGACGACAACGTGCAGATCACCGAAACGGGCTCGGCAGAAGAGGCGTTAACCCTCACCAGCGACACCCGCTTCGACTGCATCGTGCTCGATCTGGGCCTGCCCGGCATGTCCGGGCTGGAGCTGCTGGAAAAGCTGGCGCGCTCGGAGGGCGGCGTGCCGCCGGTGGTGATCTATTCCGGGCGCGACCTCAGCGGCGAGGAGAACCTCAAGCTGCGCCAGTACACCGACGCCATCGTGATCAAGGGCGTGCGCTCGCCCGAACGCCTGCTCGACGAGGTGAGCCTGTTCCTGCACTCGATCCGCCACGCGCCCAGGCGCACCATGCGCGAGTCGAACCAGGGCGGCGCACTGACCGGCCGCAAGGTGCTGCTGGTGGATGACGACATGCGCAACCTGTTTGCGCTGTCCAAGGTGCTGCGCGGCTGGGGGCTCGCGGTGACGATGGCGCAGGACGGCCACAAGGCGCTCAAGGCACTGGAGGACGATCCCGCCGTGGAGCTGGTGTTGATGGACATCATGATGCCGGGCATGGACGGCTACGACACCATGCGCGCGATCCGCGCCCGCGAGGCTTGCGCCGACTTGCCGATCATTGCGCTGACCGCCAAGGCGATGCGCGGCGATCGCGAGAAATGCCTGGATGCCGGCGCCAGCGACTACCTCTCCAAGCCCATCGACATCGACCAGCTGGCGTCGATGCTGCACGTCTGGCTGAGCCGCTGAAGCCATGGTCGACACGTCTTCTCCCATCGACGAGATCGAGCGCATCGAACTGAGCCTGTTCGTGCAGGCGCTGCGCGATCGCCACGGCTACGACTTCGCCGGCTACGCGCCCGCTTCGCTGGCGCGCCGCGTGCGCCAGCTGGTGCAAGATCACCACGCCGGCACGATCAGCGCGCTCACCGGCCGCCTGCTGCACGAACCCGACTTTCTGGTGCGCGTGTTGCAGGGTCTGTCGGTGCCGGTATCGGACATGTTTCGTGATCCGCCAGTGTTCCGCGCGCTGCGCGACCGCGTGCTGCCGGTGCTCGCCTCCTACCCGCGCATCAACATCTGGCAGGCCGGCTGCGCGTACGGGCAGGAGGTGTACTCGCTGGCGATCCTGCTGGAGGAGGCTGGCCTGTACGACCGCTGCCAGATCTTCGCCACCGACTTCAACGAGCAGGTGCTGGAACAGGCGCGCGAAGGCATCTATCCGGCCGCGGAAGCAGCGCAGTGGTCGCGCAACTACCAGGCCGCCGGCGGCCTGCATTCGCTCACCGACTACACCAGCGCGCGCTACCAGTTCATCAAGCTCGACGACCGGCTGCGCCGCAACGTCTCCTTCGTCCAGCACAACCTGGTCGCCGACGGCGTGTTCTGCGAGGCGCACCTGGTGCTGTGCCGCAACGTGCTGATCTATTTTTCCAACGCGCTGCAGAACCGCGCACTGGAGCTGTTCCGCGACAGCCTGGTGCGCGACGGCTTCCTCTGCCTGGGCATGCGCGAGAACCTGGACTTCGCGCCCGTCGCGGCCGACTTCATGCCGGTGGATCCCGCGCTGCGGCTGTACCGCCGCTCGCGCGGCAGTGGCACACCGAACCCATGACTGCCGCGCGGGCCATCGTGATCGGCGGCTCCGCCGGCACGTTCAGCGCGCTGCAGCGGCTGCTGCCCGCGCTCGACAGCCGCTTGCCGGCGGCGGTGATCGTCTGCTGCCACCTCACCGCCGATACCGATGCCGGGCTGTTTGGCCAACTGCTCAGCGCCCGTTGCGCGCTGCCGGTGACCACGGCGCGGGAACGCGCGCCGATCGAGCCCGGCACCGTGCACGTGGCTCCGGGGGGCTATCATCTGCTGGTGGAACATACCCGCCATTTCGCGCTCAGCGTGGATCCTCCCGTGAACTACTCGCGGCCGTCGATCGATGTGCTGTTCGAGAGCGCAGCAGCGGTCTACGGGCCGGATGCCATCGGCGTGGTGCTCACCGGAGCCAATGCCGATGGCGCCGGGGGGCTGCACCGCATGCGCCAGCGGGGGGCGACGGCCGTGGTCCAGGATCCGGCGACGGCCGAGGCGCCGCAGATGCCGCAGGCGGCGCTCGATCGCGCCGGCGCCGATTACTGCGTGCCGCTGGACGCGATCCCTGCGCTGCTCAACCGTCTCTGCCTGGCGTGACCAAGATGCAGCCGAAAATCCTGGTGGTCGACGACACCTACGCCAACATCGTGGCGATGCGCCGGCTGCTCGCGCGCAGCGGCGCCGCGTTGTACGAGGCGCACAACGGCAACGAAGCACTGGCGATGTGCCTGGATCACGAGTTCGCGCTGATCCTGCTCGACGTCAACATGCCCGACATGGACGGCTTCGAGGTCGCGGCGCTGCTCAGTGAAACGGAGGAGATGCGCGACACGCCGATCATCTTCGTGACCGCGGCGTATGTCGACGACATGAACAAGCTCAAGGGCTACCGCTCGGGCGCCGTCGACTACATCGCCAAGCCGATCAACGACGTGATCCTGCAGTCCAAGGTGCGCGTGTTTCTGGAGCTCTACAACGCGCGCATGGAGCTGTACGCCACGCTGTCCGAACTCACCGAGCGCAACCGTCAGCTGCAGAACGAGATCGCCGAGCGCCAGCGCATCGAGGCCGTGGTGCGCCATCAGGCCACCCACGATGTGCTCACCGGCCTGCCCAACCGGGCACTGTTTCACGAGCGCCTGGACGCCGCCCCGCAAGGCGGCCGCTCGACCGACGGGCGCTTCGCGCTGGTGCTGCTGGACATCGACGGCTTCAAGGCGGTGAACGACACCTTTGGCCATCCGGCCGGCGATGCCCTGCTGCAGGCCATTGCCGTGCGCCTTGCCGGCGAAGTGCGCGAACACGACATCGTGGCCCGTCTGGGCGGCGACGAATTCGCGCTGATCCTCGACGATATCGGTGACGACGCGACCGTGCTCGACCGCTGCAGCCAGATCGGCCAGCGGCTCGCCCAGCCGTATCCGCTGCCGGGACGCGACAGCGACGTGGTCGCGCACGTGAGTGCGAGCATCGGCATCGTCCTGCACGCCGGCGAACCCACGAACGATGAACAGCTCATCCAGGCGGCCGACCGCGCGCTCTATCAGGCCAAGGCGGCGGGCAAGAATCGCTGCGTGGTGGGCCACGTCGCATCGCTGGGCGCCGTGGTGGAGAACACGCGCGGCTGAGCGCTTTTCACGCGCAGCGCCACCTCATCGGCGATGCAGCAGCCGCAGCGATGAGTGCAGGGCTCGCGTGGCGAAACCATCGCGTGCGCTTGACGAGCGTGCCGTAGCCAGGAAAAAGAACAGCGGCCCGCAGGCCGCTGTCCGATCACTGCGGTGGCCTGCCCCATCAGGCCGCGTCGGCAAGCCCCTTGCTGGCCGACTCGCCGCGCACCACCGCCGAGCGCAGCTCCTTCGGATCGAAGTCATCGACCGAGATGAACTCGTAGCTGGCCTCGCGCACGCGCTTGAGCAGCGCCGCCTCGCTGTCGGTGATGGCGCCGGCCTTCACCGCTTCCAGCAGCTGCGCGTCGTACTCGTGAGAGACAAATTGGCCAGCCTTCTGCGCCTTCTGGAACTTGCGCTCCACCGGCTCGGCCGCGATGACGTCGGGCAACAGCGCGCACAGGCGGCCGACCGTGTTGTTGGCCGTGGGGGTGAGATAGGTCCACTCGGTGAGGCGATCGCGTGCCTCGCCCGGCGCCGTGATGAGCGCCGCGACGCGGCGACCCAGCCGATCGGACGGCGGCACTTCGCGGCGGCCGAACGGGAACACCAGCACGCGCAGCAGCCAGCCCACCGGACGCACCGGGAAGTTGCGGATCGCGCCATCCAGCGCCATCTGCATGCGCCACACGCACTCGTGGAAGGCCCAGGCCAGCAGCGGACGGTCCGCCTCGGGACGGCCGGAATCCTCGTAGCGCTTGAGCATGGCGCTGGCGATGTAGAGGTAGCTGAGCACGTCGCCCAGGCGCGCGGACAGCTTTTCCTTGAACTTCAGCTTGCCGCCCAGCACGCCCATGAACACGTCCGCGCACAGCGCCAGCGCCGCCGAGTAGCGGTTGAGCTTGCGGTAATAACGGCGCGTGTAGGCATCGCCGGCCGTATCGCCGATGGCCGAGCCGGTGATGCCCAGGGTGAAGGCGCGCACCGCATTGGAGAAACCGAAGCCGATGTGGCCGAACAGCGCGCGGTCGAAGGCCTTGAGGCGATCGCCGTGGTCGGGGATCGACAGCGCCTGCATCTCCTTGAGCACGTAAGGATGGCAGCGGATCGCGCCCTGGCCGAAGATCATCAGACTGCGCGTCATGATGTTCGCGCCTTCCACCGTAATGGCGATCGGCACACCCTGCCAGGCGCGGCCGGCGTAGTTCTTCGGGCCCAGCTGCACGCCCTTGCCGCCGTGCACGTCCATGCAGTCGCCGGCCACGATGCGGCCCCACTCGGTGGCGTGATACTTGGCGATCGCCGAAGGCACCGCCGGCTTCTCGCCGCGATCCACCGCCGCCGCCGTGGCGCGTGACAGCGCCGCCGTGGCGTAGGTCAGGCCGCCGATACGGGCCAACGCTTCTTCCACGCCCTCGAAGCGGGCGATCGACAGGCCGAACTGCTTGCGCAGGCGCGCGTAGGCGCCGGTGGCAGCCACCGCCATGCGCACGCCGCCGGTGGCGTTGGACGGCAGCGAGATCGCGCGTCCCACCGACAGGCATTCCACCAGCATGCGCCAGCCGTGGCCGGCCATGTGCGGGCCGCCGATCAGGGTGGAAATCGGCGCGAACACATCCTTGCCTCGCACCGGGCCGTTCTGGAACGGGATATTGAGCGGGAAGTGGCGCCGGCCGATCTCCAGCCCCTTGGTCTCGCGCGGCAGCAGCGCCAGCGTGATGCCGAGATCCTCCTTGTCGCCCAGCAGGTGCTCCGGGTCATACAGGCGGAACGCCAGGCCGACCACCGTGGCGACCGGCGCCAGCGTGATGTAGTGCTTGCTGAAGGTCAGGCGCATGCCGAGCGTCTCGACGCCGTCCACCACCTGCTTGCAGACGATGCCGTAGTCGGGGATCGAGGTGGCATCCGAACCGGCGTACGGGCCGGTCAGCGCGAAGCAGGGAATCTCCTCGCCCACGGCCAGCCGCGGCAGGTAGTGGTTCTTCTGCTCGTCGCTGCCGTAATGCAGCAGCAGCTCGGCCGGGCCAAGCGAGTTGGGCACCGCCACGGTGGAGGCCACCGTCGCCGACATGGTGGCCAGCTTCTGCAGCACCGCCGAGTGCGCCAGCGCCGAGAACTGCAGGCCGCCGTACTGCTTGGGAATGATCATGCCGAAGAACTTGTGCTTCTTCAGGTAATCCCACACCGGCGGCGGCAGGTCGGCCAGCTCGTGGGTGATCTGCCAGTCGTCGATCATGCTGCACAGCTCTTCCACCGGACCGTCGAGGAAGGCCTGCTCCTCCACGCTCAGCTCGGGCCTGGGCTGGCTCAGCAGCTGGTGCCAGTCCGGCTTGCCGGAAAACAGCTCGCCCTCGAAGCCGACCGTGCCCGCTTCCAGCGCGGTCTGTTCGGTGTCGGACAGCCTTGGCGTGACCTTGCTGAAGATCTTCAGCAGCGGCGCGCTGATCTGGCGACGGCGGAACGCCGGCATCAGCAGCGGCACGGCGATCGCCGCCTCGATGATCAGCAGGATCACCATGGTCACGATGGCACCGCTCAGCAGGCCGACCACGAGCGTGGCAGCGGCGGTGGCGACGGCCCACGTGCGCAGGCCGGTGCGATGGTAGGCGCAGGCGCCAGAGGCGATCAGCGCCGCCAGCAGGGTCAGTATCACGGACATCTCGACACCCTCGTTGCAGTTTACGTTGGGGTTCAACCCGCCACGGCGCCCGCCCGGGCGTCGTGACGATCCAGTTCGCCGACGAACGCGGCGATTTCGCGCGTGAACGCGTCGTTCGCATCGCCCGCCAGCATGTGCGTGGCCGCCGGCAGCACCACGTGCCGCGCGTGCGGCACCAGCTGCAGGAATTCGTTCACCGTGTCGCGCGACACCACGTCGCTGCGACCGCCGGACAGCAGCAGCACCGGCACGTCGACCTTCGCCGCCGCCGCCATCAGGCGCGGCTGGTAGCGCTCGCTCTCGCTGACCACGCCGGCCAGCAAGGCCGGATCCCAGTGCCAGCGCAGGCGGCCGTCGGCAGCTTCGCGCAGCAGCGGGCGCAGCTGGTCTTCGCTCTTGCGCTCGCGGCGCTGCGGCAGGTAGGCCGCGATCGCCTCGGCCGCATGCGCGTAATCGGCAAAGCCATCGGGATGCGCCTGCATGAAGGCGAGGATGCGCTCCACCCCGGCGGTCTCCCAGCGCGGCGTGATGTCGACCAGCACCAGCGCGCGAAACGGCGCCGGGCGCATCTCGCCGGCCACCAGCAGTCCGAGCAGGCCGCCCATGGAAGCGCCCACCAGCACCGGCGGCGCCGGCTGTGTGCGGGCGACGAGCGCCAGATCGGCGGCAAACTGGTCCAGGTGGTACTGGCCGCCCGGCAGCCAATCGCTCTCGCCATGACCGCGGCTGTCGAAACTCACGCAGCGGCAGCCGGCGTCGGCAAGCATCGCCGCGCTGCCCGCCCAGGCGCCGCGGGTCTGGCCGAACCCATGCGCGAACAGCAATACCGGGTCGCCCGCTGCGCCATGGGTCTCCAGCGACAGCATCAGGCCGTCGGCGGTGGAAAGACGCGACACCTTGGGTGGGGAAATAACCATACGCATGAGTATGGGTTCCGCAGGCGAGCCCGTCAACCCGCGCCGCAGCATGCCGCGGGTGGCGCGCTGCACATTGCATTGAAGGACCCGCGGGCTACCATACGCAGATGAATGCCAACGCCAAACCGGAACGGACCCGCCTCAGCGCCGAGGACTGGGAAGAAGCTGCGCTGCAGCTCATCGCCGAGCAGGGCGTGAACGCCGTGGCGGTCGAAGCGCTGGCACGCCAGCTCGGCGTGACCAAGGGCAGCTTCTACTGGCATTTCCGCACCCGCGAGGCACTGGTGCAGGCGTCCCTGGAGCGCTGGGAACTGTATGGCGAGCGCGAGATCATCAGCCAGATCGAGAGCATTGCCAACCCGCGCGTGCGGCTGCCCGAACTGTTTCGGCGCGTGGCGCACGAACTGCAGGCCCATCGCGTGTACGCCGCCCTGCTCAAGGCGCTCGATCACCCCCAGGTGGTACCGGTGATGGCGCGGGTGTCGCAGCGCCGGATGGAGTTCCTGCACACGGCCTACCGGGAGGCCGGCATGGCGCCGGCCGAAGCGATCAACCGCGCCCGGCTCACCTACGCCGCCTACGTCGGCTTCCTCCAGCTGAACTTCACGCTGGGGCTGCCACGCATCAGCCATGAAGAGTTCGACGCCTACATCGAACACATGATCGCCACACTGATCCCTGCATAGTCCGGCATGCGAGGCTCCTCGACGGCGCCTTCGGGCGCCGTTTTTGTTGCGCTCCTACTTGCAATGCCAGTGCACGCAAACTACCGTGCGCGCTTCTTTTTCCGGCAAGACCACGGGTGAGGGGAAGATGGTGAGCACGCTGCAGGCACTGGATCGCTGGGTCGATGAAATGGCGGCGCGGACGCGCCCGGCACACGTGCACTGGTGCGACGGTTCGGACGCCGAATACGCCGCGCTGGTGCAGCAAATGCTGGCCAGCGGCGACCTCATCGAGCTGAACCAGCAGACCCACCCGGGCTGCTACCTGCACCGCTCCAGTCCCTCCGACGTGGCCCGCGTCGAGCACCTCACCTTCGTGTGCACCCCCGAGCGCGAGGATGCCGGCCCGAACAACCACTGGATGGATCCGGCGCAAGCCCACGCCAAAATCGACGCGCTGTTCGACGGCTGCATGGAAGGCCGCACCATGTACGTCATTCCGTACTGCATGGGGCCGATCGACTCGCCGCTGTCGCGCTGCGGCGTGGAGATCACCGACAGCCCGTATGTCGTGATCAACATGCGCACGATGACCCGCATGGGCGCCGCGGCGCAGGCGCGGATCGAGCGCGAGGGAAGTTTCGTCAAGGGCCTGCACTCCACCGGCGAGCTGGATCCGGAGCGCCGCTTCATCATGCATTTCCCCGACGAGCTGACGATCAAGTCGTACGGCTCGGGCTACGGCGGCAATGCCCTGCTGGGCAAGAAGTGCCACGCCCTGCGCATCGCCAGCCACCAGGCGCGCAGCGAAGGCTGGCTGGCCGAGCACATGCTGATCGTCGGCATCGAGAACCCGGCCGGCGACACGCACTACATCGCCGCCGCCTTCCCCTCGGCCTGCGGCAAGACCAACCTCGCCATGCTGATTCCGCCCGAAGGCTATCGCCGCGAAGGCTGGAAGGTGTGGACGGTCGGCGACGACATCTGCTGGATGCGCCCGGGCGACGACGGCCGCCTGTACGCGATCAACCCCGAAGCCGGCTTCTTCGGCGTGGCGCCGGGAACCAGCGCCAGCAGCAATCCCAACGCGCTGGCCAGCGTTGCGCGCGACACCATCTTTACCAACGTGGCGGTGACCGCCGACAACCAGCCGTGGTGGGAGGGTCTGCCCGGCACACCCGTCATCGACTGGCAGGGGCGCCCTTATGATCCCGCCAACGGCCCGGCCGCCCACCCGAATGCGCGCTTCACGGTGAGCGCGCGGCAGTGCCCCACCTGGTCGCCCAAGGCGGAAGACGCCCAAGGCGTGCCGATCAGCGCCATCGTGTTCGGTGGCCGCCGCCCTTCGCTGCTGCCACTGGTCATGCAGGCGCATGACTGGACCCACGGCGTGCTGATGGGCGCGGCCATGGGTTCGGAAACCACTGCCGCGGCCACCGGGGCGGTCGGCGTGCTGCGCCGGGACTCGATGGCGATGAAGCCGTTCTGCGGCTACCACTACGGCGACTACTTCGCGCACTGGCTGTCGTTCGACCGGCCGGGTGCCAAGCTGCCGGCGATCTTCCACGTCAACTGGTTCCGCAAGGATGCCGACGGCCGCTTCATGTGGCCCGGGTTCGGCGACAACCTGCGCGTGCTGGAGTGGATGATCGCCCGCGTCGAGGGACGCGCGGCGGGGCACGTCACGCCCGTGGGCGTGCTGCCGCAGTCGAACGAACTGCGGCTGGACGGGCTGGGCCTGCCCCCAGCACATGTCGATGAACTGCTGCGCATCGACGAGACGGCGTGGCAAGGCGAGCTGGACGCCATCGGCGCCTACCTGGAAGAGTTCTCGCCGCGCCTGCCTGCCGCGCTGGCCCGCGAACAGCAGCGTGTGGCCGATGCGCTGGGCGCACGCCGCACACCGGCCCGAGGCGCCGCGTCGGCCTGACGCGCGAGGTGCCGCCCGCGGAGAATGTCCGCGGCCTGCTTCAAACCTTTTGCGGCGGTGGCGCATCTGATCGTGCAAGATGCCCATCGCCTGCCTCGCCACCGGATTCACGATGACGCCTGCGTCGACCGCGCCGTCAGCCGACACCGACGACGTGCACGCCGCCGTCGGGGGCGATCGCACGGCGTTCCAGCGGCTGTATCGCCGCCACGTCGATCGTATTCACGGTGCGGTGCTGCGGCTGGCGGGCTACGACCACGCGCGCGCCGAAGACCTCACCCAGGATGCCTTCGTGCGGGCGTGGCAGAAACTGGCCGAGTTCCGCCATGAGAGCGCCTTCGGCACGTGGCTGTATCGGCTGGCGGTGAACGTGGCGCTGATGGACATCCGCTCTCGCCACGCCGACCCGGTTGGCTTCGTCGACGACGACTCGCTGCCGGAATCCGGCGAGACGCCGTTCTGCGCCGCCGAGCGCGATGAGCTGGAACGCGCCGTCGCCACGCTGCCGCCCCGCGCGCGCGCAGTGCTGGTGCTGCACGACATCGAAGGCTGGAAACACGAGGACATCAGCCGGGAACTGGACATGGCGGTCGGCACATCCAAGGCGCAGCTGCACCGCGCCCGCGCGCTGTTGCGCAAGCAGCTCGGAGACACCGCATGAACGACTTCGAATGGCGCCGCCAGCTGCGCGAGCTGCGTCAGCCGCACGCACCGCGCCGCGACTTGTGGGCCGACATCGAGCGCTCGCTCGATCGGGCCGCGCCGGCCGCAACGCCCGCCATGCGGCCGAGCACCCCGGCGCACACGACGTGGCTGTTTGCCGCCGCGCTGGCCGCTGTCACCGTGCTGGCGGTCGGCCTGGCACACGTGGCAACCGGCGTCACGCCGGGCTCTGCCGATCTGGCCAGCGTATCCGTATGGAAACCCGACGACCCGCGCCTGGCCGGCGCGGCGATCGAACTCACCGCCGCCCAGTACGAACTGCGTCAGGCGATGCAGCAGTCGCCGAATTCGGCCGCGCTGCAGCGGCTGCTCGACCGCACCCAACAGCAAGAATCACGACTGCGCCAGCTCGGCCACGACGCCGGCTGACGCCAAGGAGACCACCATGCATACCACCTTCCGCCGCTATCTCCCGCTGGCCGCATTGTTCTACGCCGGTCTCGCCTGCGCCGGCACGCCGATCGACGTCAGTCATCCGGCCACGCCCACGGCACACGTGAGCATCAGCAACGTCAAGGGCGAGGTGACCGTGACCGCCTGGGATCGCAACGAGGTGCACGTCGGCGGAAGCCTGGGTGACGGCGCCCGACCGCTGGTGATCAGCGGCCCCGAGCAGAACCTCGAGATCAAGGTGCAGGCGCAGGGCCAGTCCGGCATGTTCCACTGGGGCAGCGACAGCGCCATGGGCCCGACCACGCTCAACGTGCAGGTGCCGCGCGGCGCTTCGCTGGAAGTGAACGTGGTCAGTGCGCCGATCAGCATCGACGGCACCGACGGCGGCACGATCGAGGTCAACTCGGTCAGCGGCAAGGTGCGCATTCATGCCAGCACGCCGTCGCTGCAGGTGGACAGCGTGAGCGGCGGCATCGAGCAGTCGGGCCGGGCCGATCGCGCGGAACTGCAGACCGTCAGTGGCGACATCCTCGCGCCGGCACTCGGCGATCAGGCCGAGCTCGAAACAGTCTCGGGCCAGGTACAGGCGCGTGGTGGGGCGTGGCGCAAGCTCACGCTGAGCACGGTGTCCGGCGATGTGGATGTCAGCGGCGGCCTGGCCGACCAGGGGCGCATCGAGATCGACTCGATGAGCGGCGACGTGCAGCTGACCCTGCCGGCCGATGTATCGGCGGCCATCCATGCGAGCAGTTTCAGCGGCGACCTGCATAGCGACTTCGGCAAGGCGCAGCAGAACGAACACGGCCCGGGCAGCGAACTCGACGTGCAGCAAGGTGGCGGCAGCGGGCATGTCAGCATCGAGAGTTTCAGCGGCGACGTGCACGTCGACCGTCGGGGCGACTGATCCGCGCCCGCGCAAACAAGAACGCCGTCACTCTCGTGACGGCGTTGTTTTTTCGAGTCGTTGCAGCGGTATGCGCTGCCGCTCAAAGATCCTGGTGATATTGCACGTAGGGCGTGCGCGACTGATCCGGCTCCGGCCCCGCGGGCGTGTTGACCGGCGTGCCCGAGGACCACAGGTTCTGCGCGCCCACGCTCAACTGACCCTGCCACGGCAGCTTCCAGGTCACGCCGAAATCGATGCTGCTCCAGCGACGATCCGGGCTGTAGGCACCGGGGATACCGGCCGAGGGCTGCATCACCCGCCCCACCAGGCTGCCGCTCACCGGGCCGCGATCGACGCCGAAGCTGAGCGCTTTCTGGTCGAGCATGTCCACACCGAGCAGATTGCCCGGCAGCAGGTGGATGCGCCCCACGCTCGCGCCCAGGTCAATCCCGCTGCGGCTGTCCAGCGCCACGCGACCGCGCGCGCTCAGCTGGGCGCTGCTGCCAAACGCCGAGAGCCCGTTGACGCCGCCGGGCAGTGCGCCGGGCAGCACGCGCGGCAGCCGCGCTGCTCCGCTGGCAGTGTCGGTGCCCACGCTGAGGCCGAGGCTGTAGCGCCCGGCGTTGTAGGTAGCACCCACTTCGCCACCGAGCACGCGATAGGGGGCATGGTTCCAGGAACGCTGGACCACGCCCGCATGCGCCTGCAATGACGGACCGAGCTGGTACTGCACGGTGCTGGACAGCACGCTGCCCGCATCCACCACGCTGAACACAAGTGGGGCGTCGGCCAGGGCACCGGCCGGCTGGTCGTCGGCGCGAAGCATGAGCATGCGGCCGTCGGCACCGCGCCAGAGCGGCACGGCCACGCCGGGTTGCACCTCGGCCATCTGATCGGGCTGCTGCGCCAACAGGTGCGCGGCCATGTCATGCGAGTCGCCCGTCAACGCCTGGGCCGCCGCGGAGAGCGGCAGCAATGCGGTGATGGCAAGGGCGAGCAGGTGGCGCATGGCAGTGTCAGGCAATCCGGCAGGTGGACGTAGGTCAATAGTAGCCCGTTTTACGTTTTACTAACAGCCCGAAAAGAGGCATGCGCTCCACATTTCCGGCAGGACCACACCCTTTTGGACTGTCGCGGCCGGCTCCGGTTCCCGGACGCCAGATCGCCGACGGGCAGCGACAAAGCGCCGCGAGCGCGATATAAAGGCCGCTTGTCGTCTTCAGTGCCGGACCCACTTTCCTCGATGAGCTTTGCGTCTACCCAGAGCGCATCCGGAGCCGATCGCAGCGGCACCCGATCTGCCGCGTTCCATGGCGCCATCGAGCAGCTGTTTCTGGCCGCCGACGCGGCCGGTGTAATGGATGCCTGTGAAAGCCTGCTGATCAGCCTGGGCGTTCCCGGACGGCTGCGCTGGCGCCTGCACGGGGACGTATGGACACCCGATCCCGGCCTGCGGCAAGTCGACCTCGCCGACGATTCGCAGGGACTGCGCACGCTCACGCTGGAGTGCCCGCTTGCGGCGGCATCTGTCGCGACGGGCAACGAGCTGGCCTGGCTCGGACGCATCGTTACCTCACGTTTGCGCCAGCTGGCGGAAATGGCGCGGCTGTACGAAGCCATTTCGCGACTGGCGCTGGCCGAGCGCCTGCAGCGGGCGCTGTATGCGATTGCCGAACAGGCCGGCGCCGACCAGAACATGCCGGACATGATGCGCGCGCTGCACGGCATCGTCGGCAGCCTGATGTACGCCGAGAATTTCTACATCGTGCTCTACGACGAAGCCAGCGACAGCGTGCGCTTCCCGTATTACGTCGACACGATGGATCTGGAGCCGCCCTCGCCCGACGAGAGCGTGCCGCTGAAGGACATCGAATACAGCCTCACCTGGAACCTGCTCAAGGCCGGCCAGCCGATGATGGGCTCGATCGACGAAGTCTCGCAGCTGCTGCAGGGCCGGCTGGTGCCGATCGGCCCGAACTGCGAGCACTGGCTGGGCGTGCCCCTGCTGCGCGACGGCCACGTCGTGGGCGGCATTGTGATGCAGAGCTATCGCGACGACACGCGTTACACCCAGAACGATCGCGAGCTGCTCAGTTACGTGGCCCAGCACGTGCAGACGGCGCTGGAGCGTCGCGCGGCGCATGCCGAGCTGGAGCGCCGCGTGGCCGATCGCACCGGCGCACTGCGCGAGGCCAACCGGGTGCTGCGCCAGCAGGTGCTGCAGCGCCAGCGCGGCGAACGCCTGCAGGCGGCGCTGTTCCGCATCGCCGAGATGGCCAGTGCGCCGGAGAGTCTGGAAGGCTTCTACGCGGCAGTGCATCGCATCATCAGCGGCCTGATCTACGCCCGCAATTTCTACATCGCGCTGCTCGACGACGACGGCAAGCAGATCACCTTCCCCTACTCGGTCGACGAAGTGGACAGCCTGCGCCCGCCGCGCAGCCACGGCCGCGGCGCCACCGAATACGTCCTGCGCCACGGCACCCCGCTGCTGGCCGATCCGGCCGAGATCGACCGGCTGGTGACGCTGGGCGAGATCCATCAGTTCGGCGCGCGCTCGGTGTGCTGGCTGGGCGTGCCGCTGGTCTGGAACGAGCGGGTCATGGGCGTGCTGGCCGTGCAGAGCTATTCACCGGAGCACACCTACACCTCACGCGACCAGGAGCTGCTGACGTTTGTCAGCTACCACATTGCCAACGCGCTGCAGCGCAAGCACACCAACGAGTCGCTGAAGCAGGCCTATGCCAGCCTGGAGCGCCGGGTGGACGAGCGCACGCGGGCGCTGGCGCTGGCCAACCGCGACCTGCGCGAGCAGATCGCCGAACGCGAACGCGTGGAGCGCCGGCTCAAGTACGAAACCCTGCACGACTCGCTCACCGGACTGCCCAACCGCACGTTGCTGCTGCAGCGGCTGGACCACGCGCTGCAGCAGTACAAGGCCGATCCACAGCAGCTTTTCGCCGTGCTGTTCATCGACCTGGATCGCTTCAAGGTGATCAACGACTCGGTCGGTCATCTGGTCGGCGATGACCTGCTGTTCCAGGTGGGCGGGCGCATCCGCGCCTGCCTGAAGACGCGTGACCTGGTGGCGCGCCTGGGCGGCGACGAGTTCGCCGTGCTGCTCGACGGCATCACCGATGGCGACATGCCGTTGCAGATTGCCGAGCGCATCATCGCCGAGCTGCAGGTGCCGTTCCGGCTCGGCATCAAGGAGATCTTCACCTCCGCCTCGATCGGCATCGCCCTGCCGGCCCCGCACTATGAGCAGCCCGAAGAACTGCTGCGCGACGCCGACGCCGCGATGTACAGCGCCAAGGACGACGGCCGCCATCGCGCCGCGCTGTTCGACGACCGCCTGCGCCACGAGGCGCTGTCGCTGCTGGAGATGGAAGGCGATCTGCGCCGTGCGCTGTCACGCAGCGAATTCGTGCCGTATTACCAGCCGGTGGTGGCGATCGAGGACGGCCGCATCGTCGGTTTCGAGGCGCTGCTGCGCTGGAATCATCCCGAGCGAGGCGTGCTGATGCCGGGCGACTTCCTCATCGTGGCCGAGGAAAGCGGCTGCTCGGAAAGCATCGACTGGCAGATCTTCGAGCAGGTGTTCGCGCAGACCACCGCCCTCACCCGCGGCGAGGGCTTCATCAGCATCAACGTGTCCGGCCGCCACTTCCGCCAGCTGGATCTGGACGAGCGCCTGCTCGCCGCGATGGAGCGCCATGGCCTGGCCCCGCACAGCATCCGCATCGAGGTAACCGAGCGCGCACTGCTGGAGAATCCGCCGCAGGTGAAGCGCATGCTGGAGAACCTGCGCCAGCGCGGCATCAAGATCTCGCTCGACGACTTCGGCACTGGCTACTCCTCGCTGAGTTACCTGCACCAGTATCCGATCCAGACGCTGAAGATCGACCGCTCCTTCATCACCGAGCTCCCGGCCGACCTGGCCGAGCTGGAAGACAACCAGGGCCTGGCCGTGGTGCGCGGCATCCAGGTGCTGGCCGACTCGCTGCGCATGCAGGTGATTGCCGAGGGCATCGAGGAGGAATACCAGCGCCACGCCCTGCTGCGCATCGGCACGCGCTACGCCCAGGGCTTCCTGTTTTCCACCGCGCGCCCGGCGGCCGAATGGCTCGGCCCCAACGCGCCCTCGCACCTGCTGCCGGCGATCGGCTGAGCGCAGGCACGCGCTACGCAGGCGCTCTTTCGTTCACGGTTACTGCGCGGTGGTGGGTGCGTCGCTGTTGCCGACATCGCGCAGCAGGTGCTCGGCATCGATCGGATCGAACGTGTAGCGCTGCGCGCAGAACTCGCAGATCACCTCGATTTCGCCGTCGCGCGCGGCGAGTGCCGCCTCCACTTCCTCGCGTCCCAGCGCGCGCAGCATGGTCGACACGCGATCGCGCGTGCAGCTGCAGCCAAAGGCCAGCGGACGCGGCTCGAACAGGCGCACCTCTTCTTCGTGATACAGCCGGAACAACAGCTGCTCTGGTGCGGTGGCCAGCATTTCCGGCGCGCCGAGCGTGGCGGTGAGGTGCTCGATGCGCGTCCACGCGTCGTCGTCCTTCACCGCACCGTGGCCGCCATCGCCCGGCAGCTGCTGCAGCATCAGGCCGACCACGTGCTCGCCGTCGGCTGCCAGCAGGATGCGTGCCGGCAGCTGCTCGGACTGCGCAAAATAATTTTCCAGCGCGGGTGCCAGTTCGGCGTGCTGCAGGTCGACCAGGCCCTGATAGCGCTGCCCGCGCTCGGCCTGGCCGATGGTGATGGCCATGAACGCGTCGGGCAGTTCGGCCAGCGCCAGCGGTTCGGGCAGCGGATCGCGCCAGCGCGCCAACCCGCGCAGCCGACCGCGGTCGGTGCACTCGGTGAACAGCAGGCGCAGCGCACCGGTGCTCTTGAGCTCGATCGACAGCGCCCCATCGAACTTGATGTTGCCGGTCAGCAGGGCGCTGGCCGCCAGCGACTGGCCGAGCAGGTCGCGCAGCGGCTGCGGGTAATCGGCGCGACCGGCGACCTCGCGCCACGCAGCGCCCAGACGCACCAGCACGCCGCGCACACCGGCGCGCTCGAGCAGGAAGCGGTGCAACACGTCTTCGACCAGGGTGGTTTCCACAGTCAGCCTCGCAATCCATCCAATCCCGCGATGTGGGGTCATCGGGCGCGGCTCACAACGGTGTCCCGCCGGGCCACCTTATACTCGCCCATCCACCGCTCTTTGCCTGCCATGCTCCCACGCCGACAACCCGCCCGCCTGCTGCGCTGGATCGGTCTGCTCGTCCTGAGCTGGGTCGCGCTGAGCTGGCTGTTCGTGCTGGTGCTGCGCTTCGTGCCGCCGTGGACCTCCGCGGTGATGATGGAACGCCAGCTCGGCGCCTGGGTGCACGGCGAGAAGGATTTCGAGCTGCATCACCGCTGGGTGCCGTGGTCGCAGGTGTCGCCCTGGGTGCCGCTGGCGATGGTGGCCGCCGAGGACCAGAAATTCCCGTTCCACCACGGCTTCGATTTCGAGCAGATCCAGGACGCGCTGGACGACGCCGACGACGGCAAGCGCCTGCGTGGCGCCAGCACGATCAGCCAGCAGACGGCGAAGAACCTGTTTCTGTGGAACGGCCGCAGCTTCGTGCGCAAGGGGCTGGAGGCCTACTTCACCGTGCTGCTGGAGATCACCTGGCCGAAGCAGCGCATCCTCGAGGTGTACATGAACATCGCCGAGCTGGGCGACGGCATCTACGGCGTGGGCGCGGCCAGCGATGCCTACTTCCACGTTCCGCCGGCCCGGCTCACTGCAGCGCAGGCGGCGCGACTGGCCGCGGTGCTGCCCAGCCCGCGACGACTGCATGTGGACCGGCCCAGCGCGTACGTGATGCGCCGCACCGACTGGATCCGCCGCCAGATGACGCGACTCGGCGGCCCGTCGTACCTCCAGAGCGATACGCCACCAGCCGGCACCGGAAGCCACTGAACGCGTTTTGCTGGTCGCGTCCGGCCTCCCTCCCAGCCAGCCCTTGTCCACGTTCCGGCCGCCTGCCATGCCCCAGCTGACCATCGTCGTCCCCGCCTACAACGAATCGCACGTGCTCGACGCCTTCCACGCGCGACTGCTCGCCGTCGTCGACGGGCTGGCTGTGGACACCCACGTGCTCTACGTCGACGACGGCAGTGAGGACGACACCTGGGCGCGGATCAGCGGCTACTGCAGCAACGCGCGCGTGGGCGGCCTGCGGCTGTCGCGCAACTTCGGCAAGGAGGCCGCGCTGACCGCCGGGCTCGACGCGGTGCGCGAAGGCGCGGCCGTGGTGATCGATGCCGACCTGCAGGATCCGCCCGAGCTGATCCCCGCCCTGATCGAACCGTGGCAGGCCGGCTACGACGTGGTCTACGCCACGCGCAGCGCGCGCGCCGGCGAGAGCACCCTCAAGCGCCTCACCGCGGCCGCGTTCTACCGCGTGATGGAGCGGCTGTCCGACACCCCGCTGCCGCGCGACACCGGCGATTTCCGCCTGCTCTCGCGCCGCGCGCTCGATGCGCTGGGCCAGCTGCGCGAACGCCAGCGTTTCATGAAGGGGCTGTTCGCCTGGATCGGCTACCGGCAGACCTCGATCCACTACGAACGCGACCCGCGCTTCGCCGGCGACACCAAGTGGAACTACTGGCGACTGACCCAGTTGGCGATCGAGGGCATCACGTCGTTTTCCACCGCACCGCTGCGGCTGGCCACCTGGGTGGGCCTGGGCGCGGCGGCGTTCGCCTTCGTTTACGGCCTGTGGGTGCTGGCCAAGGCGCTGCTGTGGGGCGACCCGGTGCGCGGCTATCCCACGCTGATGGTGGTGATCCTGTTCCTCGGCGGCGTGCAGCTGCTGGCGCTGGGCGTGATCGGCGAGTATCTGGGCCGCAACTATGCCGAGAGCAAGCAGCGGCCGCTTTACTTCGTTGCCGAGCACCGTCGCGCTGATCGCTAGTGCGACTCGAAACAGGTAGGAGCGCACCCTGTGCGCGACTGCTCTTGGCGACGTGACGAAGAGCAGTCGCGCACAGAGCCTGCCATCGACCCGATCGGGGGGTGCGCTCCTACGGTTCCGGAAATTGCAGAATTTCAGCGGCTCATCAGAGTCGCAGCGGTTCACGGCACCGCAACATCCACGGGCAAGCCGCAGCGCTAGACTCTTCGCCCAGTTCCCCGCGCCGGAGTCAGCTCATGAATCAGGTCAAGCATCTGCTGGAGATCAAGGGCAGCACGGTCTACGCGGTGGCGCCAGACGCCGCCGTGCTGGACGCCATCCGCCTGATGGCCGAACGCCGCGTCGGCGCGCTGCTGGTGATGCGCGGCGAGCAGCTGGTGGGGATCGTTTCGGAGCGCGACTACGCGCGCAAGGTGATCCTGCAAGGACGCTCCTCGGCGGCCACGCCGGTCTCGGAGGTCATGAGCTCGCCCCCGGTCACCGTGGGGCCGAACACCGAGATCTTCGAATGCATGCGCCTGTGCACGCACAGCCGCATCCGTCACCTACCGGTGGTCGAGGGCGAGCGCGTCGTCGGCGTGATCTCGATCGGCGACCTGGTCAAGGCGGTGATCGACGAGCAGGCCGAGCAGATCGAGCAGCTGCAGCGCTACATCACCAGCTGAGCGCATCGCGCGGTTGAGCGCGTGGCAAGCCCGGCAATCGGTCAATCGGCGGCAGCCGGTTGGCCTTCTTCCTCCGGCAGCAGATCCGGCGAGCGTCCGGCCAGCTGTGCCACCCAGGTGGCAGCGGTGGACACGGCCACGCCGATCAGCGCCATCCCGCCCACGCCGATGCCGGCCGTGCCGAGCACGCTGACGCCGCTGGTGACGACCAGATCGCCGAAGCGCCACACCGCCGTCTCGACGAAGTTCTTGCCCTTGTAGCGGGTCTCGCGCGGCACCCGCGTGTACAACGCATCGCTCGCCGGCTTGGTCATGCCGTAGGCAAACCCGCGGGTCACCACCTGCATGATCGCCAACAGCGACACCGTGGCGCCGAACAGCACCACGCTGCCCTGGCCGCCGATTACCACCACCAGCAACAAAGCCACGTTCACCAACGACGGCAGCACCAGGCCCCAGCCGGCGCCCCAGCGGGTAAGCAACCAGCGGGTCACCGTCAGCTGCAACAGCGCACCCAGCGCGTTCACCGCCAGATCCAGATGGGCGTAGAACGCGGTGCGCTCGGCGCTGGCAACAAAATGGGC
>DASUJJ010000292.1:0-4067 GCA_036279335.1 Dyella sp. | reverse complement strand
CGCGACAGCAGGATGTGCTCGCGGGTCTGCGGCATCGGGCCGTCGGCGGCCGAGCACACCAGGATCGCGCCGTCCATCTGCGCCGCACCCGTGATCATGTTCTTCACGTAGTCGGCATGGCCCGGGCAGTCCACGTGGGCGTAGTGGCGGGTCGGCGATTCGTATTCGACGTGGGCCGTCGAGATCGTGATGCCGCGTGCCTTCTCTTCCGGCGCCGCATCGATCGCGTCATATGCCTTGAACTCGCCACCGAAGCGCTCTGCGCCGATCTTCGTCAGCGCCGCCGTCAGCGTCGTCTTGCCGTGGTCCACGTGACCAATCGTGCCCACGTTGACGTGCGGCTTGGTGCGCTCGAATTTACCCTTTGCCATACGCTTTAAACCCCGATGGAGTCAGTAGAAATGGAGAAATGTCTTTCGCAGCGAAAGCCGGACAAGCCGGCCTTCCGCTGGAACTGGTGCTCATGACTGGAATCGAACCAGCGACCTCTTCCTTACCAAGGAAGTGCTCTACCGACTGAGCTACATGAGCGAATAACGTGAGGTCGAGTTCAATGGAGCGGGAGACGGGAATCGAACCCGCACCATCAGCTTGGAAGGCTGAGGTTCTACCGTTGAACTACTCCCGCCTCGATCGAATCAACCTTTGCGGAACCTGACTGGTGGAGGGAGGTGGATTCGAACCACCGAAGGCGTAAGCCAGCAGATTTACAGTCTGCCCCCGTTGGCCGCTTGGGTATCCCTCCAACAAAGAACGCCTATTGTCGCCATGCCCCCGGAAACTGTCAACACTGCGCAGGACATTTTCCGTCGATACGGCGAGCCTTTTGCATCGCGGGGCGCGCATCATGCGTTGTTGGCCGAGCGAGCGCCAGCCCGCACGGTGATTTGCGCCCGAAACGCCCACCGTGGTCAGGCGAGCGGGGCCTCGGGATGCAGCGCGGACACCTGCCGCTCCATCTCCCTGGACATCTCCATCAGCCGTCGGGCGAAATCTTGCAGGCGCACGTCGTCGTCGTTGCGCGGGGCCCAGGGCGGCACCGGAGTGGGCTTGCCGTCGGGCCGATCCAGCGCCACGAACACCATCACGCAGCTGGTGGCCAGGCGCAGCTCGCCGCTGCGCAGGTCGCTGGCCTGCACGTCCACCGCCAGATGCATGCTGCTGGTGCCGGTATGGATCAGCCGCGCCTTCACCGTCACCAGATCGCCGATCAGGATCGGCTTGACGAACTGGATGCCGCTGACCGAGGCCGTCACGCAATAGGCGCCGCTCCAGCCCACGGCGCAGGCGTAGCCGGCCTGGTCGATCCACTTCATCACCATGCCGCCGTGCACCTTGCCGCCGAAATTGACGTCGGTCGGTTCGGCGAGAAAGCGGAAGGTGACTTCGTTCTGCTGGCCTGGCATGGCTTGCGTCCTCGGAGCGGTGGATCAGTCTGCGAAACGGCGCCGGCCGGATGGCTCAGACGTTGAACAGGAAGTGCAGCACGTCGCCTTCCTTGACGATGTAGTCCTTGCCTTCCTTGCGCAGGCGACCCGCCGCGGCCGCACCCGCCTCGCCCTTGTACTGGATGAAGTCGTCGTAGCCGATCGTCTCGGCCCGGATGAAGCCGCGCTCGAAATCGGTATGGATCGCGCCGGCGGCCTGCGGGGCGGTGGCGCCCTTCCTCACCGTCCAGGCGCGCACTTCCTTCAGGCCCGCGGTGAAGTAGGTCTGCAGGCCGAGCAGCTTGTAGCCGGCGCGGATCACCCGGTTGAGGCCGGGTTCTTCCAGGCCGAAATCCTTGAGGAATTCGTCGCGATCGGCGTCTTCCAGCTGCGACAGCTCTTCCTCGATGGCCGCGCACACCGGCACGACTTCGGCGCCCTCGGTGGCCGCGCGTGCCAGCAGCGCGTCCAGGTGCGGATTGTTTTCGAAACCGTCTTCGCGCACGTTGGCGATGTACATCAGCGGCTTGAGCGTGAGCAGGAACAGGTCGCGCACCAGCGCCTTCTCGTCCTCATCCAGGCCGAGGCTGCGTGCGGACCGGCCCTCGTTGAGACCGGCCGAGAGCTTCTGCAACACCGGCTTCCTGGCCATGGCGTCCTTGTCGTTGGCCTTGGCCGCCCGCTCGGCGCGGTTGAGCGCCTTGTCGACCGATTCCAGGTCGGCCAGCGCCAGCTCGGTGTCGATGGTGTCGATGTCGGCGATCGGATCGACCTTGCCGGCCACATGCACGATGTCGCCGTGCTCGAAGCAGCGCACCACGTGGGCGATCGCGTCCACCTCGCGGATGTGCGCCAGGAACTTGTTGCCCAGCCCCTCACCCTTGGACGCACCGGCCACCAGGCCGGCGATGTCGACAAACTCCACCGCGGTGGGAATCAGTTTCTGCGGCTTGACGATCTCGGCCAGCGCGTTGAGGCGCGGATCCGGCACCGGCACCACGCCGACGTTCGGCTCGATCGTGCAGAACGGGAAATTCGCCGCCGCGATGCCGGCCTTGGTCAGCGCGTTGAAGAGGGTGGACTTGCCGACGTTGGGCAGGCCGACGATGCCGCATTTGATGCCCATGGTTTGGATCCGGGAATAGGGAATGGGAAAACGGGAATGGCAGAACTGGGGCACGGGACGCCTTTGCGATCCCCCTCTCCCAATTCCCTATTCCCGGCTGGTATGCAACTGCTGCATGGCCTTGTCGAACTGCCCGGACGCCGCCAGCGGCAGCACGTCCAGTGCGCGGGATATCCCGTCCATGATGGCGTCTTCGTCCGGCGCCGACGGTCGACCGAGCACCCAGGGAGTCACCTTGTCCCGGTGTCCGGGATGGCCGATGCCGATGCGCAGGCGATGGTACTGGCCGTGGCCGAGATGCGCGGCGATGTCGCGCAGGCCGTTCTGGCCGCCGTGGCCGCCGTCGAACTTCAATCGCACGGTGCCGGCGGGCAGGTCGAGCTCGTCATGCGCCACCAGGCACTCGGACGGCTCGATCTTGTAGTAGCGCAGCGCCGACGCCACGGCGATGCCGCTCTTGTTCATGAAGGTGGAGGGCTTGAGCAGCCACACCGGCTCGCTGCCGATACGCACGCGACAGGCCTCGCCGTGCAGCTTGCCGTCAAAGGCGAAGCGCTCGCCCTGCGACGCCGCCAGGGCGTCCACAAACCAGAACCCGGCGTTGTGCCGGGTTCGGAGATATTCGGTACCGGGGTTGCCCAGCCCGACGATGAGTCGAAGTCCCGCCATGCGTCTGACCAGCCCACTCCGCCCGCGCCGCCAGGGGCGCGGGCGGACAGGGCCTTACTTCTTGTCGCCGGCCGGCTTCTCTTCGGCTTCGGCCGCCGGTGCGACGTCCTCGGCCTCTTCCTTCACCGTGTTGGCGGTGACGACGGCGATGTCGTGGTCGGCGCCGAGGTTCAGCGCCACGATTTCCACGCCCTTGGGCAGCTTGATCTGCGACAGGTGGATGATGTCGCCCGGCTTGAGGTCGGCCAGGTCGACTTCGATGAACTCCGGCAGGTCCTTCGGCAGGCAGGACACTTCCAGCTCGGTCAGGTTGTGCGAGATCACCACGCCCGACATCTTGCCGGCCGGCGAGGTTTCCTGGTTGAGGAAGTGCAGCGGCACGTCCACGCGCACGGCGGCGTTCTCGTCGATGCGCAGGAAGTCCATGTGCATCATCTGCTGCTTGTACGGGTGCTTCTGCCAGTCACGCACCAGCACCTTCTGCACGTTGCCGTCGACGTTCAGGTCGAGCACGGAGGAGAAGAACCACTCGTGCTTGGCGGCGAGCAGGATGGTGTTGTGCTCGATCTGGATGCTCTGCGGCGGCAGCTTGCCGCCGTAGACGACGGCCGGCACGTACGACGCACGACGCAGGCGGCGGCTCGCACCTTTCCCCTCGTCCTTGCGGCTCTCGGCCTTGATTTCATGAGTCTGGGACATTGTTTTACACCTTGGAGGTTGTCCACCTTGCGGTGGTGATGCGACTCCCCCGCGACCAGGGGAGTCTCGGAATCGGGACCCGGGAGACGGGATTCGTGATTCGAAAGGCCGCGACTGGCCACCGAATCCCGAATCCCCGATCCCGA
>DASUJJ010000291.1:0-6996 GCA_036279335.1 Dyella sp. | reverse complement strand
CAACGTCGGCTTCCAGATCGGCGGCGGCGGCACCATTCCGATCTCCTCGCTGGCCACCGCCGAATACACCAGTGCGCCGCTGGTGGTCAGCCACCAGCAGCAGCTTCCGGCGGTGACGCTCTCGTTCAACCTCGCGCCGGGCTATTCGCTGTCGCAGGGCGTGGATGCGATCAACGAGGTGGTCAAGCAGCTCAACCTGCCGCCGCAGGTGCGCGGCGAGTTCGTCGGCAAGGCGGCGGAGTTCTCCTCCTCGCTGGGTGACGAGGTGCTGCTGCTGCTCGCCTCGGTGATCGTGATCTACATCGTGCTGGGCGTGCTGTACGAGAGCTACATCCACCCGATCACCATCATCTCCACCTTGCCGCCAGCCGGCGTGGGCGCGCTGCTGGCGCTGATCCTGTGCGGCATGAGCCTGTCGGTGGACGGCATCGTCGGCATCGTGCTCTTGATCGGCATCGTCAAGAAGAACGCGATCATGATGATCGACTTCGCGATCGAGGCGCAGCGCGAGGGCATGGCCCCGCACGAGGCGATCCGCCGCGCCTGCCTGCTGCGCTTCCGCCCGATCATGATGACCACCGCCGCGGCCATGCTCGGCGCGCTGCCGCTGGCGCTGGGCAACGGCATCGGCGCGGAACTGCGCCGGCCGCTGGGCGTGTCGATCGTCGGCGGCCTGCTGCTGTCGCAGCTGGTGACGCTGTACACCACGCCGGTGATCTACCTGTACATGGAGCGCTTCTCCGACTGGTTGCGCCACCGCCGCGAACAGCGCGCGCTGGCCCGGGCGGATCGCGGCGTGGCGTAATGCCGCGCCCGGTCGGTCGCCCCCGGCCACGCACCCTGCAGACGGCCCGCCCCACGGCGGGCCGTCTGCATTTGGACGTCCGTCCTCGCTGTCGGCATCGGCGCCGGCCGGATCAACCGTTCTCCCGCTCGTGCGTTGAGGATGCGATCATTTGCGGACGCCGCGCGCGCCGCGTCCTTTTCCGCGACAGGCCCCAGTTTTCCGCATGAATCTCTCCGCTCTGTTCGTGCGCCGCCCGATCGGCGTCTCGCTGCTGGCCATCGGCCTGTTTGCGGTAGGCACGCTGTGCTATAGCCTGCTCGGCGTGTCGGCGCTGCCGACGATCCAGTTCCCCGCGATCTTCGTGCAGGCCAGCCAGCCCGGCGCCGATGCCAGCACCATGGCGTCCACCGTGGCCGCGCCGCTGGAGCGGCACCTGGGCCAGGTGCCGGGCATCGACACGCTGCGTTCGAGCAGTTCGGAGGGGCGCACCTTCGTCTTCATGATCTTCAACAGCGACCGCGACCTCGATGCGGCCGCGCGCGACGTGCAGGCGGCGATCAACGCCGCGGCGCCGGATCTGCCCAGCGGGCTCACCAACGCGCCCAGCCTGGAGAAGGCCAACCCCAACGACGATGCGGTGATCGTGTTCGCGCTCACCTCGCAGACGCAATCGGCGGCCGCTCTGTACAACGTCGCCGACACCTTGCTGCTGCCGCGACTGCGCCAGCTCGACGGCGTGTCCTCGGTGGACATCGCCGGTGCGGCCACGCCTGCCGTGCGCGTCGACGTGAACCTGCGCCAGCTCAACGCGATGGGACTGTCGCCCGACCAGGTGCGCAACGCCATCACCGCCGCCAATGTCAGCTCGCCGCTGGGCGTGCTGAGCAACGGCGTCACCAACACGTTCGTCACCGCCACCGACCAGCTGGAGACAGCGGCCGATTTCGCCAACATCATCATCGCGGTGAAGAACGGCACCACCATTCGCCTGTCGGACGTGGCCCACGTCTACGCCGGCCAGCAGGACGCCTATCAGGCGGCCACCTTCGACGGCAAGCCGGCAGTACTGCTGTACGTCTACAAGAAGGCCGACGCCAACGTGATCGAGACGGTCGACCGCGTGCGCGCGGCGATTCCGGAGCTGCGCAGCTTCCTGCAGCCGGCCACCACGCTGACCCCGTATTTCGACGGTACGCCCACCATCCGCGCCTCGCTGCGCGAGGTGCAGATGACGCTGCTGATCAGCCTGGCCATGGTGGTGCTCACGATGGCGCTGTTCCTGCGCCGACTCGCGCCCACCCTGATCGCCGCCGCCGCGGTGCCGCTGTCGCTGGCCGGCGCCGCGACCGTGATGTACGTGCTCGACTACACGCTCAACAACCTCACCTTGCTGGCGCTGGTGATCGCGATCGGTTTCGTGGTGGACGACGCGATCGTGGTGATCGAGAACATCATCCGGCACATCGACGAGGGCATGCCGCGGCTGGAGGCGGCGCTCAAGGGCGGGCGCGAGATCGGCTTCACCATCGTCTCGATCACCGCCTCGCTGATCGCCGTGTTCATCCCGCTGCTGTTCGCCAGCGGCATCGTGGGGATGTTCTTCAAGGAGTTCACCATGACGCTGATCGCGGCGATTGCCGTGTCGGCGTTGGTGTCACTCACCCTCACGCCGGCGCTGTGCGGGCGCTTCCTGCTCGGTCATGCGGCACCGGCCAACCGGCCGCCGCGCTTCGCGCGGCTCAACGCCGCCATCGACCGCATGCACGAGGGCATGCTGCGGGTCTACACGCGCGCGCTGGATTTCTCGCTGCGCCATGCGCTGGCGCTGTCGTTGACGCCGCTGGCGCTGATCGTGCTGACCTTCGTGCTCGCCGGGCAGGTGAAGGGCGGCCTGTTCCCGCCGCAGGACACCGGGCTCATCCACGGCTACGCCAACTCCGGTGCCACGGTGTCGTTCAACGACATGGTCCAGCGCCAGCAGCGGCTGGTGGACATGCTGCTGGCCGACCCCGACGTGGCCCGCGTGGGTTCGCGGCTGGGCACCAGCCGGCGGGGTGCCAGCAGCTCGTTCGACATCGAGCTGAAAACCCGGGCCGAAGGGCGCACCGATGACACCTTCGAGGTGCTGGCCCGGCTCAGCGCCAAGGCGGACCGTTATCCCGACCTCAACCTCCGCCTGCGCCCGATCCAGGATCTGCCCAGCGGCGGCGGTGGCAGCAACCAGGGCGCGCAGTACCAGGTATCGCTGCAGGGCGACGACCTGGACGAGCTGCAGCTGTGGCTGCCGCGGCTGGTCAAGGCATTGGCGAAAAACCCCATGTTCCGCGACGTCGGCTCGGACGTGGAGGAGGGCGGCCTGCGCCAGAACATCGTGATCGACCGCGACAAGGCCGCGCGCCTGGGCGTGTCGGTGGCCACCATCGACGGCGCGCTCTACGACGCCTTCGGCCAGCGCCAGGTGTCCACCATCTATTCGGATATCAACCAGTACCAGGTGGTGATCAACGCATTGCCCGGACAGACCGCCACGCCGGCAGCGCTCAACCGCATCTACGTGCGCTCCCGCAGCGGCGAGATGGTGCCGATCACCGCCGTGGCGCACCAGGAGCCCGGGCTGGCGCCGTCGCAGATCAGCCATGCGGGCCAGCAGACCACGATGGATCTCAGCTTCAACCTCGCGCCCGGTGCGAGCATGGGCGAGGCGCTGCCGGCGATCGAGCAGACCGTGAAGAACATCCGCGTGCCCGGCAGCATCCACCTCGCGCTGGGCAACGATTTCCGCCGCTTCCAGCAGTCGCAGGGCGACATGCTGTGGCTGATCCTCGCTGCCATCGTCACCGTCTACATCGTGCTCGGCATGCTCTACGAGAGCCTGATCCACCCCATCACCATCCTGTCCACGCTGCCCGCGGCAGGCGTCGGAGCCCTGGCCGCACTGGTGGTCACCGACACCGAGCTGTCGGTGGTGGCGATGATCGCGCTGGTGCTGTTGATAGGCATCGTGAAGAAGAACGCCCTCATGATGATCGACTTCGCCCTGGTGGCGCAGCGCGAGCACGGCAAGAGCCCGCTGGAAGCCGCGCGCGAGGCGTGCATCGTGCGCTTTCGCCCGATCATGATGACCTCGATGGTGGCGATCCTCGCCGCGCTGCCGATCGCCATCGGCTTGGGCGAAGGCTCCGAGCTGCGGCGCCCGCTGGGCATCGCGCTGATCGGCGGCCTGCTGATCTCGCAGACGCTCACCCTGCTCAGCACGCCGGCGCTGTACGTTATCTTTTCGTGCCTGTCGGAACGGGCGCGGGTACGGCGCGAAGCGCGTCGCGAGCGTCGTGCGGCGCGCAAGAGGCAGAAGCTGGCGAGTGCGTGAACAGTCGACACCGGGCGCAACGCGCCCGGAGTCGACTTGGGCGCGATTGTTCTTCGGACCACCGATTCGTGCTGCGTCGCGTTCCGCGCCGTGGCGATGCCGATACGGCGCGCGCTGTGAAAAGCGAGCAGCCCTCCCGCTCATGCCACGAGAGTCGCCCCGGACGCCTGACTTTGCTGCGGCGGCGGTAGCTGGGTGTCGCGCGACGGGTTTGGCGACTGCGTTGTTGGCGTCTGCACGCGCCGCGCGGCCTCACTGCTCTGCTCGATGGGCGTGGCTACGGCCTGTGCGGTGGACAGCTCCGCGATTCGCTTCATCGGCGAGTCGTTCTGCGTCACGAACGTGCGCGAACCATCGTCGCTGAGCGCAATGCCATCGATACGGGTCAAGCCATGCACCTTGGCCACCGGCACCGCCGCGGCGGCGAGGCGCTGGGTATGCTCGTCGGAGGGGCGGCCCATCGCTTCGTCGATGCGCTTCACCTGTGCCAGCGCCTGCTCGTAGAGCGCATGGTCCGGATTTCTTGGATCGCTCAGCAGCATTCCGCCCGTCGTCGCCTTCTGCGCGGCGTGATCCCGTAGCGCCCGTTCCAGCGCGCCCTGCGTCTGCGGCCCAACTTTGCCATCCACGGTGAGCTGGCGGTCACGCTGGAACGCTTCCACGGCAAAGCGCGTGTTGGTGCCGAAGTCGCCGTCCACCTGCAGGGCCTGGCCGCGGGCATCCTTGTAGCCGAGCGTATTGAGCCCGGCCTGCAAGCGTGAGACCTCCCGTTTGGACAGCGCCTGTTCGATGGCTGCATCGGTCAGCGGCCCCGCCTTGCCGTCGACGGTAAGGCGATGGTCGCGCTGGAACGCTTCCACTGCCTGCTGAGTGGCCGGGCCGAACGCGCCATCGCTCGTCAGCGGCCGCCCCTGCGCGTCGGTATAGCCCAGCGTCGCCAGGTGCTTTTGCAGCTCGACCACCGCCGCGCCGCGACTGCCATTGGCCAGCACGGCGCCATCGACCGGCACCGGCTGTTCCGCGCTGCCGCCGCGCGGGATGACGCCAGGACGGATCGTGCCGTCGTTGATGTCGCGGATGTAACGCTGAAACTGGCCCACCTCCAGCTCGACGTGCGCGTGGATCGAGCCGGGGCTGCCGGTCTGGCCCATCTCGCCCAGTGGCTGGCCGTAACTCACGTGCGCGCCCTCGGCGAACGACGAGCTGCCGCGCACCATGTGCAGCACCTGACCCTCGCGCTTCGCGCCCGGCGTGCCGTACGGCTTGTCGTAGATCTGCACGGTGTTGTAGTCGTCGTGCAGGAAATGGGCATAGCCGGACACCGGCGCGGGAATCTCCACCGGTCCGCGGGCGTCCTGCGAGAGGATGAAGTCCTTCTTGACGAAGGTGCGCCCGTCCGCGTGACGGATCTCCTCGAACTCGCCATGGATCGTGCCGTACTCGCGGTTGGGCTGGCGGCCGGCGCTGGGGTGATGCTTGTGCAGATCCTCGTACGAGTGCACCGGCAGCACGCGGGAACCGACGCTCTCGGTGATGGTGTAGCGGGACATGATCTACCTCCGTGTAGTGGTCGATGATGCGGCGTGGTGGGGGCGCTCAGGGCCCGCTGGGCTGCGGGTTGCCGGTGAGGTACCAGCAACCCTCGCGCAGGGTGAAGCGGAAGCCGCGCCCTTCCGAGGAGCCGTAGAGGTAGCTCACGTCCCGCAGTTGCGCCGAAGGTTGCTCCACCTGCAGCGCCAGCGGGGCCGGATCGACGCCGTCGATGCCGACATGGTGGAACGCACCGTCGCGGTAGCTCACGTCGAAGACGTCCGGTCGCTCGCCGGGCACGTAAACCATCTCGGTACGATCGCCTTCACCGTCGGACACCAGTACCTTCGCGCGCACCAGCGGCACGGTGAACGCCCGGCGCAACGAGGGTTGCGCGGCGAATGCTTGGAGGAACGGCATGAACTGCGTCGATGGGCAGCTCGCCGCGGGCACAGCCTGGTCGACGGGCGTGGTTTGCTCGGTGCCCTCCACCCGCACGTCGGCACTGGCCAGGGCCGGGCCGTCATCGCCGGGCACTCCTGAGAGCTGCAGGCGCATCAGCTCGGTGCCGTCGGCATTGCCCCAGGCTGCATCGCAGCGGCCGGACGCATCGCAGCGCTGCAGCTCCAGCCAGCGGTTGCACGCCTGCGGCCGTCCCGTGTTCGCCGCGCAGTTCACGTGATGCAGCGGCAGCCAGCCGTCGAGCACCAGCCGCTGGCGCAGCTTGGCGTATGGCGCTCCGCTCTCGCTTGCCGGCGGCGCCTTGATCGGCTGCGCAGGGGCGCCAGCCTCGCTGGCGGCAAAGCTCGCCCGGCTGCAGCCGGTGATGAGCAAGGCGAGGGTCAGGCTGGCGAGTGCGAGGCGCATGGTTCGATCCGGACTGGTGGAAGCTGGAATATCGCGTGCCGTCTCGGGCCCGCGTGGTGTGTTATCGCCTTACCCGAGGCCGATGACGCTGTCTCGCGATGGTGCCGCGGTGGCCGCGACGACCGGTTGCGATGAGGCCCGGTCCGGCTCCGACGCCTGCGTCTGTACGCTCGCTGCGCGGAGGCTGCTTTGCTCGATCGGCGTACGCACGGCCTGCGCGGTGGTCACGTCCGCGTAGCGGCGAACGCCGCTTTCGTTCTGCACCGCAAACGTGCGTGCGCCGTCCTCGCTGATGGCAACCGAGTCGATGCGCGTCAGCCCCAGCGCCCTGGCCTCTGCCGCCAGGTTTGCGGCAAGGTTGCGGCTGAGCTGGTCGGAACGACGGCCCATGTCGGCATCGATCTTCTGCACGCCGGCCAGTGCCTGTTCGTAAAGCGCGTGATCG
>DASUJJ010000290.1:0-3861 GCA_036279335.1 Dyella sp. | reverse complement strand
AGCTTCGCCTCGCTCAGGGCGCGGCGCAGGTCGAGGGCTTCGAGTAGGTGCTGGCGACGTTCGCGGATGGTGCGGATGAACGCGCAGACGGTCACGAGGCTGAGGTAGCTGATGAGGTCTTTCTGGAACTCGTAGACCAGCCCGATCCACACCTCGCCGAACTCGTACGACGAGCCCATCGCCGCGTACACCGCCTTGCGGATCGCCACGATGATGGCCACGTGCACCTGCGAGAACACCACCGCGGCCGGCAGGTGCACCAGCATGCGTCGCCACGCGCCGGGGCCGGTGATCTTCCAGTGCGATTCGAACCAGCCCACCGCCAGCGCCAGCGCGCCAACCACCAGCGCGCTGCTCAACTCCCACGCGTAGTAGTGCCAGGCCACGGCGTGCGGGTTGTCGCGCTGGCTGATCCACACGTTGGTGCCCAGCCACAGGCCGATGAAGGCCCAGCCGGCGAAGTACAGCGCGAGCAGGGGCGGCCGGGTGAGCAGGGTGATGCGCACGGAGCGCGGCTCCGGTTGAGCGTCGGGTCGAGCGTAAGGAGGAGTCGACATGGCGCCGCGGCTGGCCGGAAAGGAGGCATTGATAGCGCGGCACAAGGGTACCGCGCCACCCCATTCATCTTCCAGCCAGCTACAATCATGATTTCCGCGTAGCCTTTGTCGGCTGCATCCTCTGGCTGGTTCCCCATGACTGATCCCACCAACGCCCGTCACTCGCGAGCGGCGATTCCCCTTGCTCCCTCGCTGGACAACACGCTGGCCGATGCCCATCTGCCGCGCCGGTTCCGCCCGCTGGACCGCCGCGTGCTGGGCATCACGCTGGCGGCGATGGTGCTCGGCGCCATCGTTGCCGTGGTCGCATGGCTGCTCACCGGCCTGATCGGGCTGATCACCAACCTGTCGTTCTACGGCCGCTGGGATACCTCGCTGAGCAGCCCGGCGAGCAACCACCTCGGTTTGTGGGTGATCGCGGTGCCGGCGATCGGTGGCCTCATCGTGGGCGTGATGGCGCGCTGGGGCTCGCGGGCGATCCGCGGCCACGGCATTCCCGAGGCGATGGAACAGATCCTGCTCAACGAGAGCCGCATTCCGCCGCGCATGACCTGGCTCAAGCCCATCTCGTCGGCGATCGCGATCGGTACCGGCGGCCCGTTCGGCGCCGAGGGCCCGATCATCGCCACCGGCGGCGCGCTGGGCTCGCTGATCGGCCAGTTCGCCCACGTCACCGCCGACGAGCGCAAGACCCTGCTCGCCGCGGGCGCTGCCGCAGGCATGGCGGCGGTGTTTTCCGCGCCGGTGTCGGCGGTGCTGCTGTCGATCGAGCTGCTGCTGTTCGAACGCCGCGCCCGCTCGCTGATTCCGGTGGCGCTGGCGGCCTTTGTCGGTACCGGCGTGCGCTACCTGCTGGAAGGCAACGAGCCGATGTTTCCCATGCCCGACGTCGCCACGGCGACGCCGTCGGCGCTGCTCGTGTATGTGCTGCTGGGCCTGATCGTCGGCGTGATCAGCGTGGGCGTCACCAAGCTCACGTACGCCATCGAGGACGGTTTCGAGAAGCTGCCGGTGCACTGGATGTGGTGGCCGGCCATCGGCGGACTGGCGGTGGGCGTGGTGGGCTATTTCGAGCCGCTCACGCTGGGCGTGGGTTACTCCAACATCACCGCGGCAATCAGCGGACAGATCGGGCTGGTGGGGCTGCTCACGCTGTGCCTGGCGAAATTCGTCTCATGGTCGATCGCACTGGGCAGCGGCACCTCCGGCGGCACGCTGGCGCCGCTGTTTACCGTGGGCAGCACACTGGGCGGCGCCATGGGCCTGGTGATCGCCACGTCGATGCCTTCGCTGCATGTCGACCCGCGCCTCGCCGCGCTGGTGTGCATGGCGGCGATCTTCGCCGGCGCCTCGCGCGCGTTCCTCACCTCGGTGATCTTCGCCTTCGAGACCACCCAGCAGCCGCACGGCCTGCTGCCGCTGCTTGGCGGCTGCGCCGCGGCGTATCTCGTGTCCGGCCTGATGATGCGCAACACCATCATGACCGAGAAGATCGTGCGTCGCGGCGTGCGCGTGCCGTCCGACTACAGCGCCGACGCGCTCGATCAGATCCTCGTGCGCGACGCCTGCAGCCGCGATGTGGTGACGCTGCCGGCCAATCAGCCCATGGGCGAACTGCGCGCCTGGCTCAACACCGCCATCGATGTCACCCGGCATCACGGCTTCCCGGTGGTCGATGACACGGGCCGGCCGCTCGGCGTGGTCACCCGCCGCAACCTGTTCGATCCCAGCGTGCCCGACGATGCGCTGGTCGGCAGCCTGATCCGCCGTCCGCCGCTGGCGGTCCACGAAGACCACACCCTGCGCGAAGCGGCTGACCACATGGTCGAAGCCGACGTGGGCCGGCTGATCGTGCTGGGCAAGGGCGGCTCGGCGCAGATGGTGGGCATCATCACCCGCGGCGATCTGCTCAAGGCCCATGCGCAGCGTCTGCGCGAGGCGCGGCAGATGACCAGCCATCTGCGCGGCGAGCAGGTCTGAAGGGCGTGAGCTGACGTTCGAGCGCAGGGCCGCGCTATCGTTGGTGAGACCGACGATCCGAACAGGGAGTAAGGCGATGCGTGCAGTGATGGCACGGGGCGGGGCGGTGTATCTGGCGCTGCTGCTGGCAAGCGGCAGCGTCCACGCCGCGCAGGATGCGCAGGAGCAGGCGATCGAGGCGGCCTGTCCCGGCGTGGCGAAGTGGCAGGCGGCTCAGCGGGTCGGCCATGCGGACCAGACAGAGGCAGCGATCGCGGCTCGCGACGCGGCACGTACCTTTTCAGCGCCGGAGCTGCGGCGGCAGCTGCTGCAGCGTGTGCAGGCCGACCAGCAGGTGCGTGAGGCCAGCCTCGCCGCCAGCCAGGGCGCGGACCCGGACGGAGCAGCCGCCCGCGCGACCTACAAACACGCCTACGAAGTGGATGGCGACAACCTGGCATGGCTGAAGGACCAGGTGGCGAAGTCGGGCTTCCCCACCGTGGCCGAGGTGGGCGAGCAGGGCATGTCTGCCGCCTTTCTGCTGGTGCAGCACGCCGATCGCGATCCTGCGTTTCAGGCCAGCGTGCTGCAAACCCTGAAGAACCGCGGCAAGGACAAGGGAATCAAGAACTCCGATTTTGCGATGCTGACCGATCGCGTGCTGCGCGCGCAGAAGAAGCCACAACGCTATGGCACGCAGTTCGGTGCCGACCCGGCACATCCCGGCAAGGTGGTGATGGCGCCGGTGGAAGACCTGGCGCATTTGGATGCGCGGCGTGCCGAAGTGGGGCTCATGCCGATCAGCGACTATCGCTGCGTGCTGGATGTGATTTACGGAACGGCGCCAAAGGGCTGAGTGCTGCGCCGTGCCTGCCGCAGGCTCGAGCAAAAAGCTCCCCCTCACCCCAGCCCTCTCCCCCGGCTTTAGCCAGGGGAGAGGGAGTCGAGTCGTGCGGCTGTTTGCTTGGGTGTGAGCCAGATGCTCGTGCACCAGTCCTTTCGCGCCTGAAGCCAAGAGCGCCCCCTCACCCCAGCCCTCTCCCCCGGCTTTGCCAAGGGAGAGGGAGTGTTGGCGTGCCGCTTCTGAATTGGAGAGCGACCCCGCCACTGACGGAATGGAGCAGGAAACATCGTGAAACAGCGCTTTGCTCCCTCTCTGCAGGCTATGGCCGGGGAGAGGGAGTGTTGGCGTGCGGCTTCTGAATTGGAGAGCGACCCCGCCACCGATGGAATGGAGCAGGAGGCGTCGGAAACCGCGCTTCGCTCCTTCTCCGCAGGCTCTGGCAGGGGAGAGGGAGTGTTGGTGTACGGCTTCTGGGATTGGGGAACGACCTCGCCACCGATG
>DASUJJ010000289.1:0-2393 GCA_036279335.1 Dyella sp. | reverse complement strand
CACCGAGGCGGCCCGCGTGGCACTGCATCAGGCCGAGACGTCGGCCGCCGAGGTCGATGCCATCATCCTGGCCACCAGCACACCCGACCAGGCGTTCCCGGCCACTGCGCTGCGGGTG
The DNA here is from genome assembly GCA_036279335.1 of Dyella sp. Lineage (GTDB taxonomy): Bacteria > Pseudomonadota > Gammaproteobacteria > Xanthomonadales > Rhodanobacteraceae > Dyella_A. The sequence continues at coordinate 2,275 of DASUJJ010000289.1, read as the reverse complement.
CAGGCGGCGCTTGGAGTTTCCGGCGGTTTCGGATTCGACCTCTCCGCTGCCTGTGCAGGGTTCATGTACGCGCTGTCGGTTGCCGACGGGCTCGTGCGGGCCGGACAGGCACGCGGCGTGCTGGTGATCGGCAGCGAGGTCTATTCGCGTATCCTGGACTGGCAGGACCGCGGCACCTGCGTGCTGTTCGGCGACGGCGCCGGGGCCGTGTTCCTGCGCGCCGAGGTAAGCGACGGTGAACCGTCTGACCGGTGCCGTCGCGGCATCCTGTCCACCCACCTGCACGCCCAGGGCTCGCTCGGAGATATTCTTTACGTCGACGGAGCTGTCGGGCAGCCCGAGCGGCCCGGCACGCTGGTCATGAACGGCCGCGAGGTATTTCGCCACGCCGTGGTGCGTCTGGCCGAGGCCGTCGATGAGGCGCTGACTGCCAATGGACTGGCCAGGCGGGACGTGGACTGGCTGGTGCCGCATCAGGCCAATCTGCGCATCATCGATGCGATGGGCCGCAGGCTGGGTCTGGCGCCGGAGCGGGTGGTGGTCACGGTGGACCGCCACGCCAACACCTCGGCTGCCTCGGTGCCGCTGGCGCTGGCCGAAGCCGTGGCCGACGGACGTATCCGCCGCGGACACCTGGTGCTGCTGGAGGCGCTCGGGGGCGGGCTGACCTGGGGTTCGGCGCTGGTGCGGATGTAGGGAGGTCGCGATCGGCGCCACGCTGTGGTTTTGGTCGTGACACGTCCAGTTTGCCGTGGTCGCGCTGGGTCGACTTGCCAAGAGCCGCACAGGTTGCATCCAGGGAAGGTCCATACCATAATCTGACTAGTCTGGTCAGAGGAATCTTCGATGGGAATGCGGAATCAAAGCTCTGGCCAAAAACACCATAGCCGGCAGGCACCAGTGAGTGCCGGGCTGCCATCCTGGAAGCTGGAGGACGCCAAAGCCCGGTTCAGTGAGTTGGTACGGCTCGCTCGTGACCGCGGCCCGCAGCGCGTCACTGTGCATGGGCAGGACGCCGTCGTGGTGGTATCGGCGGCCGAGTTCGCGCGGCTTGCCCCGGGGGCAGCCAAGGCCACGCTTGCGGCGCTGTTCACCGACGGTCCCTTTGCCCGGCTGGAGCGGTTCGAGGACAGCGTGGTGCGTGAGCGCGCGCGGGTCCGCGACGCCCCTGACTTCGAGGCGTGAGCGCCATCACGTCGCGCGGCTGGCTCCTCGATACCAACGTGGTCTCCGAGCTGCGGAAAGGCCGGCGTTGCCATCCGGCAGTGCTGGCCTGGGCTGAAGCGGTACCGCCTGCCGCGTGCTTCCTCAGCCGCGTCACCCTGGCGGAGATCCGCTTCGGCATCGAGCGGGTCACTGATCCAGGGTTCCGGGCGGAGTTGGAAGCCTGGTTACGTGATGGCGTGCGGGCCTGGTTCGGCGAGCGCGTCCTGGACGTGGACGAGGCCGTGTTGCTGGCTTGGCGGCGGCTGGCATGGGAAGGCCAGAAGGCGAATTACACGTACGCCCAGCCCGATGCGCTGATCGCCGCTACCGCCCTGGCGCACGAGCTGAGTGTTGTTACCCGCAACGTTGCCGACTTCGCGCGTGCCGGCGTCGGGCTGTTCGATCCCTGGGGCGGGGCACCTTAGCAGCGGCCTACGCCGGCAGTAGCTCGATCCCGTCGCCGACCTCGAAGCGGCCGCCCTCGACGACCTCGGCATGGATGCCGAGATCGGCGTGACCATACAGCTGGCGCAGTTCATCGACCGGATTGGCGTCCCGCTCGGCCGTCAGCGGGTTCACCTCGGTGGCGGCACAGCGGGTGATCCGCTTGAAGACGCGCAGCACTGCGCCGCCGAGTTGGATTTCGCGACCGACCCAGTCGAGTTCGCTCCAGGCCGGGGCGCCGCTGAACCAGACATTGGCGCGAAAACGGCGACGGTGACGACGGGCGCCCAGCCGGGTCTCGAAGTCGCGCAGACTGGCCAGGTTGATCAGGCTGACCACCGGCCGCCGCTGGTCGCAGAAGACGTGGCCGGGCACGTAATGGAAGCGCGGTGTCGAACGGGCTTCGGGGCCCAGAAAGTCGGTGAGGAACTGCCCGATCTGCTCGCGTCCGGCCGGGCTCAGTGCGTTGGCATCGACGGCGACGCCGTCCGGGGCGCGGATCGTCAGTCGGCCGCTGCGTGGGTCGAACACCGACTGCAGGGCGGCGATGCGCGCGTTGACCTTCTGGCACATGAACTGGGTCTTCGGCAGCCACTCCGGCCGGGTCGGATCGAAGCGCGCGTCG
>DASUJJ010000288.1:0-3299 GCA_036279335.1 Dyella sp. | reverse complement strand
CATGTTCATGAGTCGCGCGATGGTCTGCGAGGCGTCGTTGGTGTGCAGGGTGGAAAGCACCATATGGCCCGTCTGGGCGGCCTTGATGGCAATCTCGGCGGTTTCCAGGTCGCGGATTTCGCCGACCATGATCACGTCCGGGTCCTGGCGCAGGAACGAGCGCAGCGCCGCGGCGAAGGTCATGCCGCGCTTCACGTTTTGCTGCACCTGGTTGATGCCCTCCACGCGGATTTCCACCGGGTCTTCCACGGTGGAGATATTGCGCTCGGCGGTGTTGAGCATGTTGAGCGCGGTGTAGAGCGAAACCGTCTTGCCCGAGCCGGTGGGGCCGGTGACCAGCACCATGCCGTAGGGCTTGTGGATGGCGTCCACGTAGAGCTTCTGCTGCTCCGGCTCGTAGCCCAGCTTTTCGATACCAATCTTGGCGGCCGAGCCGTCCAGGATACGCAGCACGATCTTTTCGCCGAACAGCGTAGGCAGCGTGCTCACGCGGAAGTCGACCGCGCGGGTCTTGGACAGGTTGAGCTTGATGCGGCCGTCCTGTGGCACGCGCTTTTCGGCAATGTCCAGCTGCGCCATCACCTTCAGTCGCGACGAGATGCGGTTCGCCAGCTTCATCGGCGGGCTGGCCACGGCGCGCAGCATGCCGTCCATGCGGAAGCGCACGCGATACTGGGTTTCAAACGGCTCGAAGTGGATGTCCGACGCGCCACGGCGAATGGCGTCCACCAGCACCTTGTTGACGAACTTGACCACCGGAGCGTCGTCGCCCCCGGTGGCATCGATGCCGGTGCTTTCGGCTTCTTCATCGCCGCCGCTGCTCTCCAGCTCGAGATTTTCGAGATCATCGCCGCCCACGTCGGTCATCGTGTTGCTGACCGAGGCGAGCGCCGTCTCGATCACCCGCTGCAGCTGCCCGCGCTCCACCAGGATGGGCTCGACCATGCAGTTGGAGTGGAACTTGATCTCGTCCAGTGCATGCGACTGCATCGGGTCGGCGATACCCACATACAGGCGCTTGCCGCGGCGGAACAGCGGCAGGGCACGATGCTTGGTGATCAAGGCCTCGCTGATCAGATTCAGCGGCATGCCGGCCGGCGTCAGCGACGACACATCCATCATCGGCATGCCGAATTCCACCGACGCCACCTGCACAAACCGCGTGCTATCCACCAACTGGTGGTCGAGCAGCCATGAGGCCAGCGTCACTTTGGCCTGTGCCGACTCGATGACCGCCTTGCGCACCTCGGCCTCGGGTACGACCCCCTCGGACACCAGTCGACGGGCCATGCCCGAGAGTCCGGCGACCGACGCCGGCTGCAGTTGAGATGCCATGGTAAAACTCGCCCCAGCCCGCTGATCAGCGCGGGATTTCCGCCACTCTACCAGTGCGGTCATCCGCTGCAAGCGGCCGCCCGGCAAGTTGGGATGGGGGTGTCGATGCCGCCCGGCAGCGGCCTGCGGTCACAACGTCGGCCTTCGCCGGCGCGCTATGATTCCGGGTCAAACTCGGGGGAGCCTAACGTTGAATGTAAGCATCATCCTTCCGGCCAAGAACGAGGGCGTTGCGCTGGCCTCGGTCCTGCCGAAGCTGCGCCAGCTCCATCCCGAAGCCGAGATCATCGTGGTGGACGATGGTTCGACGGACGATACGGCCGAGGTCTGTGCGAGGGTGGGGGTCATCCGCTTGGGTTCGCCGTACTCGATGGGCAATGGCGCGGCCATCAAGCGCGGTGCGCGCGCGGCCAGCGGCGACGTCCTGGTATTCATGGATGGCGACGGCCAGCATGATCCAGCCGATGTGACACGCCTCCTCGGCCGGCTGGACGAGGGATACGACATGGTGGTGGGCGCCCGCTCGTGGGAAGGCCAGGCCGGTGTGGGCCGCGGCGTGGCCAATACCTTCTACAACTGGCTGGCCACCCGCATGACCGGCCACAAGGTGGCCGACCTCACCTCCGGCTTCCGTGCCGTGCGGGCCGAGAAATTCCGCGAGTTCATCTACCTGCTGCCCAACGGCTTCAGCTACCCCACCACCAGCACCATGGCGTTCTTCCGCAGCGCCTATGCGGTGGCGTACGAGCCTATCCACGTTGCGCAGCGCGACGGCACCACCAGCCACATCCGCCCACTGCGTGACGGCCTGCGCTTCCTGTTGATCATCTTCAAGATCGCCACGCTGTATTCGCCGCTGAAGCTGTTCGTTCCGGCCAGTGCCCTGTTCTTCGTGCTGGGCTTCGCCAATTACGCCTATACCTTCACCACGCATGGTCGGCTCACCAACATGAGCACGCTGCTGTGGAGCGCGGCGGTAATCGTGTTCCTGATCGGACTTATTTCCGAACAGATCACCGCGCTGACCTACCGCCGCGCGGATTGATCCATGCGCCCCACGCTGCTGGTGCTGGCATCCACCTATCCCCGATGGGAGAACGATCCGGAACCGGGTTTTGTCCATGAACTTTGCCGCCGACTGGCGCGTTCATTCGACGTGGTCGCTGTCGTACCGGATGCCCCCGGCGCGGCGCCCAGCGGCATGCTCGATGGTGTCGAGGTGCTGCGGTATCGCTATGCGCCACGAAAGTTGCAGACCCTGGTCAACAACGGCGGTATCGCCACCAATCTCAAGCGCTCACTCTGGAAATGGCTTTTGGTGCCGGGGTTCATTGCTGGCCAATACTTCGCTGCACGCCGTGTGATGCGAACTCGCCATGTCGACGCTGTTCACGCGCACTGGCTGATCCCGCAGGGCTGGATCGCTCGGCTGTTACTTCGCCGTAATGGCGCGCCATTCGTAGTCACCTCCCACGGCGGCGACTTGTTCGGATTTCGCGGCAAGGCCTTGCAGGCGATCAAGCGCAACGTAGCGCAAGCCAGCGCCGCGATGACGGTGGTCAGCAGCGCGATGCGGGATGAGGTGGAGCGCCTCGGCTTGCACCCATCGCGACTGGTCGTGTTGCCGATGGGGGTCGATTTGCAGCATCGGTTCGTGGCCGATGCCGACGCAAAGCGGCATGGGCAGCAATTGCTGTTCGTTGGGCGCCTGGTACCCAAGAAAGGATTGCCATACCTGTTGCACGCCTTGCCCAAGGTACTTGCGACACGCCCCGGCGTCACGCTCAAGATCGTCGGATTCGGCCCCGAGCGGTCAGCGCTGATGGCGCTGGCCGCACAGTTGGGCATCGATGCGCGGGTGGAGTTTTGCGGGGCGGTCTCGCAGCCGGAACTTCCTGCACTCTACCGGCAGGCGTCCGTCTTCGTGGCGCCGTTCATTCGGGACGAGTCCGGCAACCAGGAGG
>DASUJJ010000287.1:0-7537 GCA_036279335.1 Dyella sp. | reverse complement strand
CCGCCGACTCGAGCAGCTTGCGGTAGGGCCGCCACAGCGGCATGCGCCAGACCGGATCGCTGACCCCGACGCCGGCAGCCAGCAGGTCGTCGGCCAGCGCGTCGCGGTTGGCGAACAGCGCCGGCAGGTCCGGCCCCAGCGCCACGCGCGCGGCGCCGGTGAGGGTGGCGAAGTCGACGATCAGGTCAGGCTTCTGCTCGCTGGCGTAGGCCAGCGCGTCACACAGGATCAGCCGCCCCTCGGCGTCGGTGTTGTCCACTTCCACGGTAAGGCCGGCGCGCGTGGTGATCACTTCGCCCGGGCGCATCGCGTTGCCGCTCACCGCGTTCTCCACCGCCGGCACCAGCAGGGTGAGCCGCACCGGCAGCTTGGCGTCCATCACCAGTCCGGCCAGCGCGATGGCGTGGGCGGCGCCGCCCATGTCTTTCTTCATCCAGCGCATGCCGTCGGAGGGCTTCAGATCCAGCCCGCCGGTGTCGAAGCACACGCCCTTGCCCACGATCACCAGTTTCGGGTGGCTGCTCTTGCCCCAGCTCAGCTCGATCAGCCGCGGCGGCCGATGGCTGGCGCGGCCCACCGCGTGGATGGTGGGGAAGTTGTGCTTCAGCAATTCGTCGCCGACCCAGTCGCGCACCTTCGCCTTGTGCGCCTTGCCGAGTTTGCGCACGGCATCGCCCAGCTGCTCCGGCCCCATGTCCTCGGTGGGCGTGTTGACCAGGTCGCGTACCAGCGCGGTGGCTTCCACCAGCGGCGCCAGCGCCTTGAGGTCGGCCGCCGGCACGGCCAGCGTGGCCGGTGCACGACGCGCCTTGCGGTAGCGGGTGAACTGATAAGCGCCGAGCGCCCAGCCCAGCGCGGCCTGCTGCGCGTCGATCGCCACGCTCTCGTCGGCGAGGTGGTAGGTGCCCTCCGGCAGCGCGCCGGGCAGGCCAGCCAGCGCGCCCAGTGCCTCGGCGGCATCCACGCCGGCCAGCACGCGCACCAGCTTGCCGTTGGCGTCGGCGAGCAGCGCGTGGGTGCCGGGTGCGGCAGTAAAGGCACACTCGTCCAGCCAGCGCTTCTGCGCGGCCGTGAGCCGCTTGCGCGCGGCGGACAGGCTGGCGGCGGTGACGGCTTCGACGGGGATGCTGCGGCGCTCGCCGCTCTTGCGTTCGATCAGGACAGACATGAAGGCTCCTTGGCGTCGCACCGCACCGCGGCGCGCTGGCGTGAATACGGGTCGTCCAATGGCGGGGGAGCGTGCAGCGCTCACCAGCGCCATGCCGGACAGCGAAACATGATGCGCGCTTTTGGCGGACGCTGCCTACGCCGGATGCTGCGCGTCGAGCCAGTCGGCGAGCGCAGCCATGTCCGGCAGGTCCAGCTCGGGCGGTGCGCCCAGCTCCGCGGGCCACGGTTCGCCGCGGCGGTTGATCCAGGCCGTGCGCAGGCCCGCGGCGCGGGCACCGACCACGTCGAGCGCGGGATCGTCACCCACGTGCAGCACCTCGTGCGCGGCCACGCCGAGGCGTTCCACCGCGGCATGGAAGATCGCCGGCTGCGGTTTGCACGCTCCCACCTCGCGCGCGTTCACGTGGTGGCGAAAGTGCGCCGCGATGCCCACTCGCTGCAGGTCGGCATTGCCGTTGGTGAGGCTGGCCACCGGCCAGCGTGCGGCAATCCGGCGCAGCGCGGGCAGGGCGTCCTCATACAATTCCACGCGGTTGCGCGCGCTGAAGTACACCTCCCACAGCGCGTCCAGCGGCGCTTCGTCCACGCCGCAGGCGGCGAAGGCGTAGCGCATGGTGAGGTGGCGCTGGGTGGTGAAGTCATGCGCCAGGTCCTGCCGCTCGGCGGCCACGCGGGCGCGCAGCTCGCGCATGGCGGGGATCGGCCACGCCGCGGCGACCGCCGGATGGTGCTCGCGCAGCCACGCATCCACATCCTGGTCGGCACGCTCCAGCGCCGGCATCACCGGCCACAGCGTGTCGTCCAGATCCAGCGTGAGCGCGCGCAGGGTGCCGCTCACGGCGCTCAACGCTGCCCGATCACCAGCACCTGGCCGACCTTCAGGTTGTCGCTGCTGAGGTGGTTCCAGCGGCGCAGCTCGGCCACGTCCACCGAGTGCTTGCGCGCGATCGACGACAGCGTGTCGCCGCTGCTGACCTTGTACGAGGTGCCGCCGGCCGGCGTGCTGCCGTAGGCGGTGCTGGCGACCTTGGTGAAGCGGCTGTCGGCCGATCGCTCCACCGTGGTGGCCTGGGCGCTGACGCCCGTGAGGCTGGCGCGCGGGGCGGCGGCCGCCACTGCTGCCGCGGCCTTGGCCTGGGCTTCGGCGGCGCGGCGCTCGTCCAGCGCCTGGCGCGCGGCCAGCGTGCGCTCGGAGGTCGGCGCGCGCGCCACTTGCGAGGCGTAGGTCGCGCCCGGTGCGGCGATCGGCGGGGTGGCGCGCGTGGGCGCCACGGCGCGCGCGCCCACCTCGGCAAGGATGCGCGCGCGGCGCGCGTCATCCATCGCGGCCAGCGTGGCACCGTCGGAGTACGGCACCAGGCCGTGGCGACGGATCACCGCCTTGCCCGTATCGGAATTGACGAAGTCGACGAACGCCTGCGCCTCGGCGGCCTTGGGGCTGCTGGAGCGGGTCACCAGGTAGAGCTCGGCAAACAGCGGGTAGCTGCCGTTGGCCACGGTGCTGGTTGAAGGCGCCACGCCGTTGATGCGGATCATCTTCATCTTCGGGTTGCCCACCACGTTGGACAGCGTGGTCACGCCCAGTGCCTTCGGGTCGAGGGCGACGCCTTCCTGCAGTTTGGCGGTGTTGACGTACAGCCGCGGTGCGGCCACCGGCTGCGTGCCGCGGCCGAACAGCAGCTTGCGCAGGCTGAACTCCACGCCATCACCGGGGCTGGCGACCGCGTACAGGTCGATCGGCTCGTTGCGGCCGCCCACTTCGTTCCAGTTGGTGATCTTGCCGTAGTAGATGTCGTGCACCTGCGCCAGCGTGAGGTTGCTCACCGGGTTGGACGGGTGCGTGATCATCACCAGGCCGTCCCACGCTACCGGCGTGAAGGTGAGGCCGCCTTCGTTCGGGTTACCGCTGGCGCCGCGCGCGGCGCCGGCGATGTCGGCACTGCCACTGCGCACGGCATCCAGGCCGGAGGCGGTGTTGAAGGTCTGCACTTCGATGCGGCCGTGGCCGGCCTTCTGCCACGCCTGTGCCACGTCGGTGACCACGCCGCGGGCCACGGTGACGTCGCCGCGCCAGGTCAGTGCAGCGGCGCCGCTCTGCGCGGACTTGCCGCGCGAGCTGTGCGTCTTGGCGACGACGGGAGTGGCAACGAGGCAGGCACCGATCAAGGCAAGAGGCAGCAGACGGACGAGACGGACGGACATGGTGGTGAGCTACCTCGGACAACGAGCTGGGGGATGGCGGCGGGGCATGACGCGGCACCTTGCGGGCCGGGACAAGGCACAAAGAGGGCTATTTCATCGGTCTGCCCTCCAAACATCAAGCACACGCAAAGGCTGGCGTTAAGAAAGCGGCGCCGGTGTGCGCCGCTTCACTGTTCGCCTGTGTCCCTGTCCGCAGAGCTGATGTCGCGTGGCCGCTGCGTCCGCAGCTCAGTTCAGCAGCACGTAGTGCATCCCCTGGTCATCGGCGATCGCCAGCGCCAGCTGACGCGGCCGCACCCCGGCCAGCGCCTTCAGCCCGCGTACGGAGGTGATGCGGCGATTGCCGATGCCGATCACCAGGTCGCCCTTGCGCAGGCCCGAGCGTGCCGCGACGCTGCCGGACTGCACGGCGGTGATGCTCACGCCCGCCGATCCCTGCGCGCGCTCGCTCTGGCTGAGTTCGCTGAAGCTCACGCCGGCCAGGCGCGGATCGAGCTGCGCACCATCGACCGTGGCCAGCTTCTCCGCCTCCAGCGTGGCGCGCACCTGGCGGGGAGCGCCGTCGCGCAGCAGGCCCAGCGTCACTTCACTGCCCAGCGGCAGCAGCCCTTCGCTGTTGCGCAGGTCGGCGCTGTCGTTCAGCGGCTTGCCGTTGAGCTCGGTGATCACGTCGCCCGGCATGATGCCGGCGGCGGCGGCCGGCGAGCCCTTGCTCACGCGCGTCACCACCGCGCCCTCGGCGTTCTTCACGCCGAGCAGCCGGGCGATGCGCGGCGTGATGTCCTGCGTCTGCACGCCCAGGCTGCCGCGCTCCACCCGTCCGTAGGCGATCAGTTGCCTCATCACCTCGCCGGAAAGATTGCTGGGAATGGCGAAGCCGATACCTGCGCTGGCGCCCGAGGGCGACAGGATCATCGAGTTGATGCCCACCAGTTCGCCGCGGAGGTTCACCAGCGCGCCGCCGGAGTTGCCTGGATTGATCGAGGCATCGGTCTGGATGAAATTCTGGTAGCCCGAGCCGCCCAGGCCGGAGCGGCCCAGCGCGGAGACGATGCCCGAGGTCACCGTCTGGCCGAGCCCGAACGGATCGCCCACCGCCACCACGAAATCGCCCACCTGCAGTTTCGAGGAATCGGCCAACGGCAGCGCCTGCAGCCCGCTTGCCTTGATCTGCACCACCGCCAGGTCGGTCTCCGGATCGGCGCCGATCAGGGTGCCCTTGACGTCACGGCCGTCCTGCAGCGTCACCGTGATGTCGTCCGCACCGCCCACCACGTGATTGTTGGTGAGGATGTAGCCGTTGTCCGCGTCCACGATCACGCCCGAGCCCAGGCTCTGCTCGGTGCGCTCGCGCGGCGTATCGGGCAGGCCGAAGAACCGGCGGAACAGCGGATCTTCGAAATAGGGATCGCGTACCGGCACGCGCGTCTTGGTGGAGATGTTCACCACCGCCGGGGTCACGTCCCGCAGCATCGGCGCCAGCGAGGGCATCGGCTGTCCGGCCACCATGGACGGCAGCGCGGCCTGGCTGGCCAGCGGCAGCGCGCCCAGCGCCAGCACGCCGCAGAATCCCAGCGTGCGCGTGATGCGACGTATGCAGTGCTTCATCGATTCCTCCTCACATAAAGATGCGGTGCGACCGGCGTGGCGGACGACGCGCCTCGCGTGGTCGCGAACCGGCGTTCGACTCCCGGTATCCGCGTGGGTTCCAGACCATCGATGTGCGGTGTGTGCCCGCCCGTTTCCAGTCGCCGTGCGGGCCGCCGCGTGGCGGGCGTGGATCCCTGCCGCGGCCGCCTGTTTTCGCACTGTCGCCCCACCGTCAAAACGCGCAAAAATTTCTTTACAACCCGGGCGCCCGGCAGTACGGTCTCCATCCGTTCGCAACCACAATATCTTGTGTGCGCGTGCCTGGGTTTCACCCCAGAGCTGGTGTGGTGATGGTTGTCTCTCGAAGGGGGAGGCCGTCGCAACAAGCGATCCCGGAAGGAGGGTCGCCACGGGCCGGAAGAGCCCGGGCGCGAAGCCGGCGAAGGCGTTGCGAACGGTCTGGTCGAATACAACTACGTGTCGTCAGCAGGCGGCACCCGGAGGTCAGTAAACCGATGAGTACCGCTCGCGCGACAGCAGTGGGGCGTGACGCCGTGGAGATTGCTCTGCAGCCCGCCTCCCAGGACATCTGGGACAAGAAGTACCGTTTGAAGAACAAGGCCGGTGAACCGGTCGACGACAGCGTGGACGGCACCTACCGCCGCGTGGCCCGCGCGCTGTCCGACGTGGAAATTACTGCCGAGCTGCGCGAACACTGGAACGAACGCTTCCTGTGGGCGCTGCGCCGCGGTGCGATTCCCGCCGGCCGCATCACCTCCAACGCCGGCGCGCTGGAGCACAAGCCCGCCACGTCCACCATCAACTGCACCGTGTCCGGCACCATCCGCGACTCCATGGACGACATCCTGGAGAAAGTGCACGAGGCCGGCCTCACGCTGAAGGCCGGTTGCGGCATCGGCTACGAGTTCTCCACGCTGCGTCCGCGCGGCGCGTATGTCTCGGGCGCCGGCGCGCACACCAGCGGCCCGCTGTCGTTCATGGATATCTACGACAAGATGTGCTTCACCGTGTCCTCCGCCGGCGGTCGCCGCGGCGCGCAGATGGGCACGTTCGACATCTCCCATCCGGACGCCAAGGAGTTCATCCGCGCCAAGCGCGAGGATGGCCGCCTGCGCCAGTTCAACCTGTCGCTGCTGATCACCGACGGCTTCATGCAGGCGGTGGAGCACGACACCGACTGGCCGATGGTCTTCCCCATCCACGTCAAGGAGCAGGACGAGCTCGACCTCAACGACCCGAGCAAGGTCGTGTGGCGCGAGTGGCCCACCCACGACAACTACATCGCCCGCGAAGACGGCCTGGTGGCCTGCAAGATCTACGGCACCATCCGCGCCCGTCACCTGTGGGACATGATCATGGTCTCCACGTACGACTACGCGGAGCCCGGGTTCATCCTGATCGACAAGGTCAACGAGATGAACAACAACTGGTGGTGCGAGCACATCCGCGCTACCAATCCCTGTGGCGAGCAGCCGCTGCCGCCGTACGGTTCGTGCCTGCTCGGCTCGATCAACCTCACCACCTTCGTGCGCGATCCGTTCGGCCCCAAGGCTCGCTTCGACTGGGACGAATACCGCGAAGTGGTGAAGGTGTTCACCCGCATGCTCGACAACGTGGTGGAGATCAACGGCCTTCCGCTGGAGCAGCAGCGCAAGGAGATCACCTCCAAGCGTCGCCACGGCATGGGCTTCCTCGGCCTGGGCTCCACGCTCACCATGCTCAAGATGCGCTACGGCACCGCCGACGCCGTCACCTTCACCGAGGACGTCTCGCGCGAAATGGCCGTGGCCGGTTGGGAAATGGCGCTGGAGCTGGCCAAGGAAAAAGGCCCGGCGCCGATCCTCGCGCAGGACTTCACCGTCACCGGCGAGATGCTGCGCAAGCGTCCGGAAATGGCGAAGGACGGCTACAAGATCGGCGACACCATCCCCGGCCGCGTGCTGCACGCCAAGTACAGCCGCTACATGCAGCGCATCGCCACCGTGGCGCCCAACCTGGTGAACGAGCTGGCCGAAACCGGCGCGCGCTTCACCCACCACAGCTCGATCGCCCCCACCGGCACGATCTCGCTGTCGCTGGCCAACAATGCCTCCAACGGCATCGAGCCCAGCTTTGCCCACCACTACTCGCGCAACGTGATCCGTGAGGGCAAGAAGTCCAAGGAAAAGGTGGAGGTGTACAGCTACGAGCTGCTCGCCTACCGCGAGCTGATCAACGGCAAGGCCATGCCCTACAGCACCGAGGCCGACGCCAAGCTGCCCGACTACTTCGTGGCCGCCGACGACATCAGCCCGAAGGAGCACGTGGACATCCAGGCCGCCTCGCAGAAATGGATCGACTCGTCCATTTCCAAGACCGCCAACGTGCCCACCGACTACCCCTACGAAGACTTCAAGGACATCTACTTCTACGCGTACAAACAGGGCCTCAAGGGTTGCACCACGTTCCGCTTCAATCCCGCCGCATTCCAGGGCGTGCTGGTGAAGGAAACCGACCTTGAGAACACCCTCTACCGCTTCGAATTGGAAGACGGTAGCGTTGTCGAACTGAAGGG
>DASUJJ010000286.1:0-6691 GCA_036279335.1 Dyella sp. | reverse complement strand
GACTTCCTGCGCCACCTGCTGGCCAACAGCGTGGACAAGCTCAAGGTCAGCGGCAAGGCGCTGTACTCATGCATGCTCAATGAGCGCGGCGGGGTGATCGACGACCTGATCGTCTATTTCTTCGACGACGCGCACTACCGCCTGGTGGTGAATGCGGCGACCCGCGCCAAGGATCTCGCCTGGATCGAGCAGCAGGCCAAGGTCTTCGACGTCATGGTGAAGGAGCGCCCCGAGTTCGCGATGATCGCCGTGCAGGGACCGAGCGCGCGCGCCAAGGTCATCGGCCTGCTGCACGAGGGCGATCGTCCGCGCATCGAGAAGCTGGGCAAGTTTGCCGCTGCCGCGGCGCAGGGACCGCACGGCATGCCGCTGTTTGTGGCGCGCACCGGCTACACCGGCGAAGACGGCTTCGAGGTCCTGGTACCGGAAGAGCACGCGGTGGCACTTTGGAACGCACTGGCCGAGGCAGGCGTGAGGCCCTGCGGGCTCGGTGCGCGCGACACGCTGCGGCTGGAGGCCGGCATGAACCTCTACGGCCAGGACATGGACGAGGATGTCACGCCGTGGGAAGCCAACCTGGGCTGGACCATCGCGCTGGACGAGGGCCGCGACTTCATCGGCCGTGCCGCGCTCGAGAAGCAGAAGGCCGAGGGCGTCAAGCGCGTGATGATCGGGCTGGTGCTCGACGACAAGGGCGTGCTGCGCCACGGCCAGAAGGTGCTCACCGCGCAGGGCGAGGGCGAGATCCTGTCCGGCAGCTTTTCGCCGACGCTGGAAAAGGCGATTGCGTTTGCGCGCATCCCGGCCGGCGAGCCGGGCGATCTCCGCGTCGACATCCGCGGGCGCGAGCTGCCGGTGCGGCAGGTCAAGTATCCGTTCGTGCGTGACGGCAAGCCCTGCGACGGCATCTGATTTTTCACGCCGCCGATGCTCCGTCGGCGGCATCGGCGGACGCGCTAGAATCCGCCGTGCCACCCCTTTTCCCCTTCAACCACTGGACCCGATCATGAGCGAGATTCCCGGCGATCTGAAATTCCTCAAGTCCCACGAGTGGGCCCGCGTCGAAGACGACGGCCTGATCCGCGTGGGCATCTCCGAACACGCGCAGGCGGCGCTGGGTGACCTGGTGTACGTGGAGCTGCCGGAAGTGGGCGCGAGCGTGCAGGCCGGCCACGGCGTGGCCGTGGTGGAGTCGGTCAAGGCCGCATCCGATATCTACTCGCCGGTATCCGGCGAGATCGTGGCGGTCAACGAGTCGCTGGCGGACAAGCCGGAGACGATCAACGAGGACGCGTTTGGCGACGGCTGGATCTTCATGGTTCGCGCCAGCGATCGCGCCGAGCTGGAAGAGCTGCTCGATGCCGATGCCTACGCCGAGCAGATCGAAAACGAAGACCACTGAGCCGCGGCAGCGTCGGTGATCTGCGGCGGCCGCGTGAGCGGCCGTCGTCGTTTTTGCGGTGCTCGTCGATGGCGCGCCGATGGCGCATCGATCAGGCCCGGCTGCGTCGGTCGTCCGTTTTCAGGCGCGTCGTCAAAAAATATTTCGCGCTCGCGGGACCGCCCGGTCGTCTCCCATTCATGCTTTTCTGCACCGGGTTGCGCAGCGAATTTGCCCCTCGATTCAATCGCATGCGCCCGATGCGGTGGGCAGTGCTTTTGCAGGGCGAATTTTTGAAAGTGTTATGCGGCGCGGGTTTCCGGCGCACGGGTGGTTTTCGAGTGATTTTCGTACGGACGTCTGGACGTCCATTTGACATTCCGGCCGTTTGGCCAAAGCCCTTGTGCGGCGAGGCTTTCCGGCTGTCGGCGTGCTGCCGGCGGGGGTGGCGGAGAGCGCCGAAAATCAATTGACAGCCGAAATCTTCCGGAATAGCTTTCGCTTCAGATTCTGGGAAGCGGGTGTTATGTCAGCAGTGAAGTTCGTCAAGCCTTATGTCGACCACGGTGAGAAAGCCGGTGCGGTACGCAAGATCACCGTCTCGATTCCGCTGCACGTCCTGAGGCTTCTTTCCGATCTGCGCACCCACCGCCAGGTGAACAACCTTAGGCACGCCACCAACAGCGATTTGCTGGTCGAGGCGTTCCTTCATGCTTTTACTGGGCAACCACTGCCAACTGATGAGGAGCTGAGACGAACCATGGCCACTGCCAAGAAAACCGCTGCAAAGAAACCGGCCGCCAAGAAGGCCGCCCCCAAGAAAGCCGCTGTGAAGAAAGTCGCTGCCAAGAAGCCGGTAGCGAAGAAGCCGGTTGCCAAGAAGGCCGCCGTGAAGAAGGTTGCCAAGAAGGCTGTTGCCAAGAAGCCCGCTGCCGCCAAGAAGGCTGCGGTGAAGAAAGTTGCCGTAAAGAAGGTTGCTGCGAAGAAGGCTGCGCCGAAGAAGGCTGCTGCCAAGAAGGCCGCTCCGGCCAAGATGGCCAAGGCCACCAAGACCGCCAAGGCCAAGAAGTAAGCACGCTCACAACAAGAAAGTTTTTGCTCGAATTTGTTTCCCCGCGGTGCCCAGCGTGGGGAAGCCCTTCGATAAAGATTCGTCCCGGCCCTCGCGCCGGGACGCTTCGTTTGGGGAGCGCCAAAATGTGCGGCGCGCTCGGGGCGCTGCCCCGGGCTGCAACGGGTTTGCCGTCACACCGCAATGCAGTTACCTTTCGCACATCCGCGCCGCGACTGAGCTGGGGAAGCAGTCGCTCCTGGATTTACGGGGGGAAAAAGCGCGGGTATCTGATGCCACTCAGCGAGAGATCATGGATACCCGAATCACACTCGAGGCGCGTCGCCGCGCGCGCGGGGCCGTCCGGCCCGTCACGCTGGTCGCCATTGCAGTCATTGTCCTGCTGGCGATTGCCTCATGGTTTCTGATCATCCAGCCGCATGAGGAGCTGGTGCTGGCCGATGCCGGTGGTCACCCGTCGACACCGGTGACAACGGGCGTGGTCGCCGCGCCGCCTCCGGCCAACGTCGAGGCCATGGGCACCGACCAGCTGCTGGCCGAGGCGCGCAAGGCGATGAACGAGCAGCGTTACCTGGCACCTGCCGGCAACAATGCGTTCGAGTTCTATCTCAAGGCGCTGGAGCGCGATCCCGGCAACGCGGTGGCAACCGACGCGATGCGCGAGACCTTCCCGTTCGCGGCGAGCGCGGCCGAGCAGGCGATCAATGCACGCAACTTCAACGAGGCGCAGCGCGAGATCGGCCTGCTGGCCAAGGCGGATCCGGCCAACTTCACGCTGACCATCCTGCGCTCCAAGCTCGATGCGCAGCGCAAGCTGCTCGACAAGGAACAGCAGCAGGCGCTGGAGCAGGAACGCCAGCAGCAGCTGGCCGCGCAGCGGGCTGCCGCCGAGAAGGCAGCTGCCGGGAAAGCGGCGACGGACGTGGCGCAGGCGGCGGATGCGCCACCGAAGCCCGCGGCTGCCACCAGCACGCCGCAGCGCACGACCGCTTCCACCGCGACCTCGCGTCCTGCCGCCGCGCCGGTGCAGCAGGCTGCGCCCACGACGACGCTGGCGGAACTCGTCCGCAGCGTGAATCCGCGCTATCCGACGCAGGCACGGCGCGCTCGCACGGAAGGCTATGTCGTGTTGAAGTTCACCGTCACCGCCGAAGGCCGCACGTCGAACATCGAGGTGGTGGATTCACAACCGCGGCGAGTCTTCGATCGAGCCGCGATCGACGCCGTCGAGCGCTGGGAGTTCAAGCCGGCCACGCGCAACGGGCAGCCGGTGGACAGCGTGGTGACCAACCGGATCAACTTCAAGCTGTAGGCCGGGCCTTGACCCGTGTCACGCAAAGGGCCAGCACGCGTGCTGGCCCTTTGCGTTTGCGTGCATCGTCGCGCCTGCCGCGTGCGATCGCTCAGCGGTGTCGCTTGTGCCTGGCGTGCGTCCGTTTCCGGGGAGTCGATCGCTTGCTGGCGCTCGGCGGGGGGCTTTCCAGTCCGGCCCAGTCCACGTGCGGCAGCGCGAGCAGGCGGTCGAACATCATCGGCATCAGGCCCGACGGTGTGGCGCCAGCGGAGTTCCACATGGTCACGATGCCGACGTGGTACTTGGGCAGAAAGCCGATCATGGTGCGATAACCCTCCACCGCGCCGGCGTGGTAGATCATCGTTTCCCCGCCGTAGGTGAACACGCGCCAGCCCAGCCCGTAGTGGGCCTCGGTGATGCGCGCGCGGCGCCAGGCGGTGGAGCGGGTTTCCACCGGCGTGGGGATGCCCGGCGCGTGCAGCACGGCCAGCAGATCGGCGGGCAGCACGTCCGGCCGCCCGCCCATCTGGGCGATAAGCCACTGCTCCATGTCGCGCAGGCTGGCATTGACGCCGGCCGCCGGTGCGACGCGGTAGTAGGCCTCCTTGGGCTCAAACGGGCGCCAACGGCCGTGGCCCAGGGCACGGTGCGGATGCGCCCAGCTGGGGCTGCTCTCCAGGGCGGCGCGGCCATAGCTGGCCGTCTTCATGCCCAGCGGGTAAAACAGGCGCTTGTCGACCAGGCGGTAGAAGAAGTCGCCGGTCATGGTGTAGATCACGTCGCCGATCAGGCTGAAGGCCACGTTCTGGTAGCCGTAGCACTGCCCCGGGCCGCAGGTCATGTCGACCTCGTCGAGCTTGCGCACCAGCTCCTCGTAGGGGACGTCGTCCTCGAGCATGTTGTCGTAGGTGTTGCGCGGCAGGCCCACGCGCTGGCCCAGGATGTCTCCCACGGTCACCTTGCTCGCCGCCTGCATGTCCTTGAGCTTGAAGAACGGCAGCGCATCGGTCAGGTGCGTGTCCCAGCTCAGCTTGCCGTCATGCACCAGCAGCGCGGTGAGGCCGGTGGCGAAGGCCTTGGACAGCGAGGCGAGCCGGAACACCGTCTCGGGCTTGATCGGCTCCTTGGTGGCCTCGTTGGCATAGCCAAGGGTGTACTCGAAGGCGACCTTGTTGTTCACCACCACCGCGGTGGCCAGCCCGGCGACCGAGCGGCGGCGTGCCAGTTCGTCCAGCCAGTGCCGGTAGTCGGCCAGGGCCTCGTGCACGCGGGCGGGTGGCAGTTGTGCCGAGGGCGTGTTCGACACCACGGTAGTCGGCACTGCAGGTCGTGGTGCGGCAAGAGCGGGCGGCACGGCGGCGGAAAAGACGATGGCGCTGGCGAGCGCGAGGGAAAGGGGTCGGAACGGCATGCTGCTCTGGAATGCGCTCGGCGTGACGCGGCCGAAGAGAGTGGGGGAGTACCGGCGGGCCGGTCACGCTTGCAACCGTTCGATTGTGGTCGACTTCGCGTGCCCCGACAACGACGCCCGTCACTGCCGGCCATCGCACGCAGCCCGCTCAGACCGTGCGTGGTGCGTTCGGTTCCGCCATCGGGGCTTCTTCAGCCGCGCACGTCCTGCAGCAGGGCGCTGGCCCGCTCGGCGATCATGATCGTGGGTGCATTGGTGTTGCCGCTGGGCAGGCTGGGCATCACCGAGGCGTCGATCACCCGCAGACCCTGCAGGCCGCGCACGCGCAGCTCGCTGTCCACCACGGCGCCGGCGTCGTCGCCCATGCGGCAGGAGCCGACCGGGTGGTAGATCGATTCGGCCTTGCGCCGGATGAAGGCCTCGAACTCGGCGTCGCTGCGCAGCTC
This sequence comes from Dyella sp., assembly GCA_036279335.1. Taxonomy (GTDB): domain Bacteria; phylum Pseudomonadota; class Gammaproteobacteria; order Xanthomonadales; family Rhodanobacteraceae; genus Dyella_A. The sequence goes on along the minus strand of DASUJJ010000286.1, from coordinate 1,087 downwards.
GCTCTCGGGAAACACCGGCTCACCGCGGTAGGGATCGAACGCGCTTTGCGCCAGGATCTCGCGTGACAGCTTCGCCGCTTCGATCATGCGCGCCAGGTCGTGGCCCTCGCCGTCGCCCAGGTAGTTGGCGTGGATGGCGATCGGCTGCGCCGGGTCGGCCGACTGCAGGCGCAGGTGACCGCGGCTGCGCGGATGCAGGTAGCACGCGTGCAAGGTGTAGCCGTCGCCCGGCAGACGGTGCCGGCCGTGATCGTCGAGCAGGGCGGGCACGAAATGGAACTGCAGGTCGCAGCGCTCGTCGGTGGCGAGCCGGCTGCGCACGAAGCCGCCGGCCTCGGCGATGTTCGACGTGCCCGGGCCCTGTCGCCGGGTGAAGTAGCGCAGGCCTGCGCTGACCTCGTTGAGATGGTCGTAGGTGATCTTCTGCGTGCTGCCGACCAGGGTGCAGATGTCCAGGTGATCCTGCAGGTTGGCGCCGACGCCGGGCAGATCCAGCGCCACGCCGATGCCGTGGGCGCGCAGCTGGTCGGCCGGCCCGAGGCCCGAGAGCATCAGCAGCTGCGGCGAATTGATCGCGCCGCCGGCCAGCAGCACCTGGCCGGCTTCGATGCGCTCGCTGCCGCGCCCGCGGCGCAGCCGTACGCCCACCGCGCGGCCGCCCTCGATCAGCACGCGCTCGACCAGCGCACCGGTGCGCACGTGCAGATTGGGGCGATCGCGCACCGGCCGCAGATAGCCGACCGCCGTGGAGCAGCGCGCGCCGTCGCGCTGGGTCACCTGGTACAGGCCGAAGCCCTCCTGCACGGCACCGTTGAAATCCTCGTTGCGCGCAAAGCCGGCACTGGCCGCCGCGTCGATCAGCGCGCCTGACAGCACGTTGTGATGGCGCAGGTCGGACACGCCCTGCGGCCCGCCGGCGCCGTGGTGGGGGCTCGCGCCGCGGCTGTTGTCCTCGCTGCGCAGGAACCACGGCTGCACGTGCTCCCAGCCCCAGCGCGGATCGCCTGTCGCTTCGGCCCAGCGGTCGTAGTCGCCGGCCACGCCGCGGATGTAGCACATCGCGTTGATCGAACTGGAGCCGCCCAGC